>NZ_BBLT01000014.1 GCF_000775915.1 Sporocytophaga myxococcoides | reverse complement strand
ATTTGTTTTGATTATATTAAATTAGATTAAATTAAATTAAATACGGTTATTCCTATCCGCAGTATGGTAAATATTATGTTTTGAAATCCAGGCTGGATAAATTTTTTCTAAAGAACCTTAGTAAAGAGATAATTTTTGTTTGAAGTTTTTTGTCTTTCGTAAGACTATTTATTTCCAACTACTACTTCATAGAAATTTTCAATTTGGAAGTATTTCAAGGCTGTAGCTTGTATTTCTTCAGCAGTAATATTTGTGAGGGTGTTAAAGTATGTCTCATAAAAATTCACAGGTAAATTATTAAATAATAAAGTTTTAAATTTGTCTACCTGTGAGTAAGTAGTATTTATTGAATTAATAAAGCTTCCTTTTAGATAATTTTTAACAAGGTTCAATTCCTCTAAATTAACTTTATCTAATTTGAGTAAATTAATCTCTTTGTAAATTTCTTCCAGAGTTGCTTTAGTATTTTCTTTATTTACATCAGTACCGATAACCAAATATCCATTATTTTTCATTACTGCAAAGTTGGCGTGTATCCCGTAAGTATAACCTTTGTCTTCTCGTATATTTTTCATAAGACGAGAGCCGAAGTATCCTCCTAATATTTCAATTAGAACAGATGTTTTAAAATAATCCTCATGTTTGATTGTAAAAAGTTGGCAACCTAACCTTATTGAAGATTGAATTGAACTTTCTTTCACAATGATTTCGGTATTTGGATTTCCCCAGCTGGCGATAGAATCGAATATTTGATTTTTAATATTTAATTGATGTTTTCCAAAATGCTCGTTAATTAGGTTGAAGTAATTTGTATTACCTCCTCCTGTGATAAGGATTGTAGCATTTCCTAATGAATAATATTTATTATGGAATTGAATTAGGTCGTCTCTGGATATAGCATTGATGCCAGCTTCGCTCATGCAACTTCCATATGGATGTTGCCCGAATAATAGTTTCCGGAATCTTGCTGAAGCTAAGAATGCTGTCTTTTCCTGATTTACACGGAGCGATTGGGTGCTAATAAGTTTTAAAGTCTCCAGTTCTTGTTCAGGGAATGTAGGCTCAATAATTATTTGAGATATAATAGGTAATAATTTATCGAGATGGCGGGCCAAACAATATACCGTAAGAGCAGATCTGTCAAATCCACTGTTTAATTCCATGAATGCTCCATAGAATGCAATTTTTTCTTGGATCTCTTTTGCGGAAAAATCTTTAGTTCCTTCCGACAGCATTTTTGCTGTAAAGTGGGCCACACTTTCTTTCGCTTCGTAAAGGCTTCCTGCTTTAAATATTATTTCTAGTCTAAGAACGTCCTGAGCTCCTGAAATTAATTGATAAAATGGAATACTATTATTAAGGGTGTTTTGCTTAGGTAATAAAATTTTATGAAATGCTAATTGGTTTAAATCAGGTTCCTGAGTTCTTATCAACATCTTTCATTATTCTGTTATAGTATCTATATCTTTTTGGCTCTTTCTTTCGAAATTGAAATGAAGTGTAAACCTTAACGTTTCAGCAAGGGGATTGTTAGACCTTACAGGTACAAGATATGCGAAGTCTAAGCCAAAAACTTGGTATCTTATCCCAAATCCTAATGTAAAATACTTTCTGTTTCCTTTATGAGGGTTTTCATAAAAATATCCGCCTCTAACTGCAAATAAGTCATTATACCAGTATTCTACTCCTCCAGATAAAATGATTTCCTGCATTTCTTCTTTAAATCCTCCGGGCGCATCAGAAAATGAACCAAGTACTCCACTTAATAGATTTCTTTCAGGGTCTTTTCCTTTTACGATATTATTTAAACTATCCCTTTGAGGTGGGGTTGGAACTAACAACTTATTGGCATCTAAAGCGAAGACCAGCTTATTATATGGGTCCAATTCAGTTGTTACTGCAGTACCAACTCTCAAACTTGTCGGGATGAAATCTTTTTGGCTACTATTGGTATATGATATTTTTGCTCCAAGGTTTGATAACATTGCACCTAGAGCAATGTTTGTATTTGTTCCTGCTATTATATAATCATTGTTAAAATAGACCCCAATGTCTCCTGCAGCTGTATTTCCTGGTTTAGCTGCGGTCGTTGTACCCGAATTGTTGATTGATATGCTACCTGAAAGGTTAGAATGAATGTATTTAAGACCTACTGCGACTCCTAATGTCTTACTTAATTTTCTTGAATAACATCCTGTGAATGAAAACTCTTTTGGCCGAAAATCCCCCATGTTATTACCGTTTATATCTGTAAAGGTAATATTCCCCAGATTGAAGTAATTCATTGAAATTCCGATAGCTTCTTCTTTTCTTAGCTTTTTATAGCCAGACAAGTAAGAAAGTGACATGTCATTTACAAGTTTTCTTAGCCATGGAGTATAACTAATGGCAAATCCCATATCTTTTTCGGCAAAGGCTAGTTTAGCTGGGTTCCAAAAGATTGAATTGGCATCTGGTGATATTGCAGCTCCAACATCTCCCATGGCTCCGGATCTGGCATCTGGTGATATGGTTAAGAAAGGCGTTGCTGTTGTAATAGGGTTTCGCTCAACATCTTGCCCTCCTAAGGTCAATCCAGAACCTTGGCCCAAGGTAATTTGGTTGGTAAGTACTACAATGCTTAAACTAAAAAATAATCTTTTTATCATTGCTGTGAATTTGAATTTCAAAATTAAAATTTTAAATCAATTATTAGTTAAGAACTACTAGCTTTTGGTATTTAAATTTGTGGTTACCATCTCGGAGAGATTTAACATTTAATTTATATACATATACTCCTTTTCCAAGTTTATCCCCGAATTCATCACGGCCATCCCAATGGATTCCTGATACATGACTAGGACTCGTGAGTAATCTATTGGAAATGGTTTTGACAAGTTTTCCTGAAACTGTATAAATTTGTATCATAACGTCAATATCTTCACCAGCTCTGTTGTGGTCGAAATGAAATTCTGTATTGGTAGAGAATGGATTTGGATAATTCAGAATGTGGTCGAGGGTTATTGATTCATTGTTTACTACTACAAATTCAAGGTAAGCTTCAGCGGAGTTATTATAAGTATCCCAAGCTCTAATTTTTATAGAGTGATTGCCAGGCTTCAAATCTTTTAGAGGGTAATTTACAGTACCATTTTTATAGTCATCTAAATTGGAGCTGTAAAATTCATTTAAGTATATTATCTCATTAGAATTGTCTATGGTCATTGAAATTTCATGACCAATACCTGCTGAGGCAAGATTAATTCCATTTTCATCAAATAGTTTAATAATTAATTTTGGATTAGAACCTGTCGTTCCCCCGAAAATAAAAGATTCATCATTTAAAAAAGATTTAATGACGGGAGGAGTATTATCTTCTGCTGCATTTTTATTAGTTCCCCCGATTACAAGGTCAAAAGATGCTCCTTTGGCATCTTGGAGAGCAGGAAAATTGCTGGCATAAAAGCTAGCTTTACCATTGCTATATTGATAAGAAATATCTTTTGGGATAACAAATTCTAATGAAAATTTACCATTTTTTATTGATGCAGGACCATCATAAATAAGACTGTTTTGTAACCTAATGCTTGTAACTGGGTTTTCTAAAGTCGTAATTGTATTCTTTTTATCGTAAAGTGTTAGATTTAAAACACCATTATAATCTCCTATGAGACTCCCACTTGATCTCACTTCCCCTTCTAGCTTAACTTTATCAAGTGCTTTAATTGTATCGCTTACAACACCTGTAACATCCTCGCCATTTACTTTTGTAAGAACAATTTCTTCTATTGGGTAATTTAGTGTCAATGCTGGATCGCCCAATAATGCATAATTCCTATTGTTAATACCAGAATTACTCTTGTTTTTAGTTGGCTGCATAATTTCTCCAAGACGCTGGTATCTGTTCCCCTTCTTTTGAAATAAAGCATTATAAAAGGCAACATTAATAGCCTCATTGGTATTTGAATAAACTGGTCTTGTAGATGCAAGAGAACCTATTGCCCCTCCATTTGCACTTAATACTGCTGTTTCTATTCCTGAAACAACAGCAGGATAATCATATCGTCCAAATTGACACGTTGCAGCTACTATAAATGGAAGTTGGTCAATGTTTTTCCACTTGGAAATAATAGTAGTATTTAGAATATTTTCCTGAGCCAACTGCAATTCTCCCCCGTGTCCAGTATAGTTCAATATAAATATTCCTTTATCAATGTCATTTTGAATTACTTCTGCTGCGGCAGGGCAGGTAGTACCTGAAGGAGTATATACCATTGGATAGGCTGCAAGGTATACTTTATTAATATTATAATAAGGGTAATCTTGTTCAAGTTTCGTAGATAATTTTTCAGCCGAAATTAAATGAAGGTTACTGTTAGGTTGATTGTCAGCAACTAGAGTAATTCTGTTCCTCCATTTTCCTAATGACCGATTGCTCTTATAGGTTTTAATTTTGTCAACTATTGTATATGCTTCAGCAGCTGTTTTCACCGGAAGCCGCCCTATACCTATGTCTAGGGTTGCATCTCCACTAAGTTTTTCAACCCACTCCCCTTCATAAGAGTCCATAAAACCATAATAATCATCGGACGAGTATGAAAAAATTGGATGTAAGGATTCCCTTGATTCATAAGTGGGAACAAAATTGGTGTTATTGGTTAACCTGTCTTTATAATCCACAGAGCAATCTCCAAATAAAGTAACATAGTGTAAGCTGTCACCAGGGGTACTTCTGTCATAAACCATTTTTATAAAATCTCTGATTGCTGTAATATCCTGAGCTCCTGACGAAAACTCATTATAAATCTTTTTTACAGTTACAACATAACAATCCTGATTATCATAAGATTTATGGAATTGAGCCAGTTGATTCGCAGCATCTTCAAATTCATCAGTGGTAATAATTAGATTATCTGGAATATTTGGACCAATAATTCCGTGGAGATTTTGATTTGTAACTTTACCTACATAACCGGGCCCACTAAGATTATTTAAATTAAAAACAACAAATTCCTTTAGTGTGCTGGTATTAGTCGAAAAAAACAATGTGTCCGAAGCATAAGTATAATTTTGTTTTTTTACATACAAAGGATCGGTAATATCCCATAAAATTTCTGTCCCTCGTGTACCTGAAATTTTAAATTCGGAAATGTTATAATTAAGGCTTCGTATGGATCTGAAGGTTGTCTGATTATTATATAGTCTTAAATGCTTTTGGACAAAGATTTCAAAATAGTCATGGTAGCCTCTAGCTTCACTTCGGCCAGATTTATTATAAACATACTTTATTGAAATGTTAGAGCTATTATTAATTGCAGAGCTATTGATTTTGAACAATTCAGTTTTCTCCTCACCTACATATGGGTACTCAGAACTAGGATTTTCAAATCTAAATGGATCATTAAATACATGAGAGCCAATAGCCACATTATTTAGAGATATATTGAATGAACTTGCTGCTGAAGACCTTCCTATACATGAAGATCTGAACAATATATCACTATTAGGAATAATTCCAGTTGCATCGTATGGGTATGTATATTGAAGGTTGTAATTAAAGATATCGCCAATCCAAAGCCTGCCACTTGGTTTTATGGGTTCCACCATTACCTGTGCTTCATCTTTTTCGAAAAAGTATCTATCATCAAATTGAGTAAAGGTTTGTTCTGCACCTGTTTCTGATGCCTGTTCAGGAATCCGAAGGCCATTATCCGAACCTATAGTAAGAAAGTAATAAGCAAAGTCGGAATAAATATTAAAAGCGTGTTTGAAGCTTTGATTTATAGAATCATATGTCCAGCTATGTGGACCTAACCCATAAAAGAGAATGAAATCACCCTGGTCAAATTTACCATCATCTTCACCTGAAACATAAATAGCATTTTCAACCAGGTCATCGTATCTTGGAGCATTGTTTTTTTGAGGCAGCATTCCTCCTCCATTACCAAATATTTTGATTTGCTTAGGATTTATGGAAGATGGGTTTAGCCCTAGATTTGAGAGGAAATTGTAATCTATTTTAAAAATTCCGGAATTTGAAATACTTAATTTATACCAGTCTCCTGATGATAGGACAGAATTGGTACTTGAAGCAGTTCTCGTAATGGATGCTCCTGATCTCTTTGAAATTTTGGTTGAAGCAGGAGCAATTTCAGATGTCCGAGCTGTTTTATAGGTATATGAAAATTTATGAATTTTTTGAAATGAACCACCAGAAGCTTTAATTGGAACGATAAAAATTTCGCTTAGCGGTTTCCCTTTATGGTATCGTATAAAAATTTTTGTTTCAAACGCTGTAGCAGGAGCATTTTTTATAAGATCGGCATCTGTACTGCTCATAATTTCTGTTGAATCCGGCTGAATTGAAATTTCCTCTACCCTTTCATTATATAGGCGTAATACAAATGAGGGTAAATAATCCTGAGGTTCTACATGAAAAGCTTCTTCAAAATTAGGAACTAATCTTGTTTTGGCTTGGTTATCCAAAACAGAAACCGGAGGTGTCCACTTTAACTTAATGGAGTTTTTAGTTTCAGAATTTTGAGCTTTGGCACTGATTGTGTATATCAGTAATAGAAATAATAGCTTTGTTTCTAATTTCATAGATAAAAAAACAACCGTTTATATCTTGCCTGGTTTGCAGGCGAGATATAAACGGCATTTTGAATTATTTATTATGCTTGTATAATTTTAAAACTATATCCTTCCATAATCAGGTTGGTTATTAGCTTTTTAAGGTTTATATTTTCTTTTATAAGCGTCTTGTCAAATTCAAGAGCATAAACATTAGAATTCAGTCATTCATACCAGCATTCATCGACCCTGGCGATAAACTTCAATTTTATGTTATTTGGTTTTCTTAAATACTGAATTATTGATTATGGACAAAATTACATATAAAATTACTATTAATGGTATGGCTGCTACTTTTATTGAAAGTAAAAGTATGGAGCTGATTATTAGGAAAATATAAGTAATTTGATTGTCTTTCCAATTAAATGTTTTAAACTTTAAAGCAAATAGTGGAATTTCTGAAACCAGAAGGATGGACATTATCACACTCAGCAAAATTAGGAAAAGGGGATTGAAGATGATAAAATTCAGATTTAAATCTGAATTAAATTCTGTAATTAAAGGGAGTGATCCAATGAGAAGGGCATTTGCAGGTGTCGGCACTCCAATAAAGGAACCGGTTTGACGTGGATCATTATTAAATTTAGCTAAGCGAAGTGCAGAAAAAACTGGAACAATTAATGGAATGTATTTTATGCCCAAAGGAAGATTGTCATTAGTCGATAATAAATTAAATAGTATTACACCAGGCAATAATCCAAAAGTGATTACATCTGCAAGGGAATCGAGATCTTTTCCAATTGGGGAAGAGGCTTTAACTAAACGGGCAATAAACCCATCAAAAAAATCAAAAATTGCTCCTGCTATGATTAAAAGCGCAGCATTTACAAGATTGCCTTTAAATGCTTCGGTAATCCCAATACATCCCGATAACAGGTTTAAACAGGTAACAAAATTAGGGATGTGTTTTTTTATGATCATTTTATTGTTGCGCAGTATGGATTGTAACGTTTTTCTTCTCCAATGGTGGTGGAAGGGCCGTGTCCAGGAAATATTACTGTATTATCCGGAAGGACAAATAGTTTTGTTTGAATACTGTGGATCAATGTTTCAAAGTTTCCACCGGGAAGATCTGTTCTTCCTATGCTTCTATTAAATAGAACATCTCCAGCAATACAGAAAGCTTGTTCTTTACTGTATAATGCTATATGACCAGGAGCATGACCTGGTACAAATAGAACCTCGAGTTTTGAATTTCCAAATTTTACTTTATCTCCTTCATTCAAATAGTACTCTGGCTCTGTGCCATGATACCCTGCAAATCCATAATTGAATGCATAACTTTTTACTGCTCTTAATAGATTCAATTCTATCGGATGAATGCCTAACTCTACTTTGTAATGATCTTTTACAAAGCTATTGCCTAAAACATGATCTACGTGGCAATGAGTGTTGATCAAAGATTTTACCTTTAAATCTTTTGATTCAATAAAAGCAGTAAGGTCTTTCTGCTCATCTTTTTCATAACAGCCTGGATCTATAATTATAGCTTCTCGGGTTTCGTCGAAAAGAATATAAGTGTTTTCCTGAAAGGGATTAAATACAAATGAATGAACCTGAATCATTATAAAGTTTTACTTGCAAATTTGATTTGTAAATTACCAATATTCATTGGATTTGTATTCAAAATTTCAATCTTTTTTGGAAGAACATAAATCCACCCATTTTACAAAATGTGTTATGTGTATTCAAATAAAATATTGATAAATCTTTTAAAAATCAATTTATATATGATATCTAACCTTAATTGAGAATAAAGAGCTTTTGAAACTTTGATTTATGATTTCCGTCAGAAAGTGATTTAACCGAAACTTTATATACATATACTCCTTTACCAATTTTATCACCAAAGTCGTCAAGGCCATCCCAAAATATATTTGAAATATGGGCAGGTGAAATATAAAATCTTTCAGAAATGGTTTTAATTAATTTACCAGAGACAGTATAAATCTGAATTTTTACATCAATATCATCTCCAGCTCTGTTGTGATCAAAATGAAATTCAGTATGAGTAGTAAAGGGGTTTGGATAATTCAAAACATTGGAGATATCAACATCTTCTTTGTTTACAACAACAAATTCCAAATAGGTATCGGAAGAGTTATTATAAGTATCCCAGGCTTTTATTTTTAATGAATGATTTCCCGGTGTAAGATTTTTTAAATTAAAAGTAACAGTTCCATTCTTGTAATTATCCAGTTTAGTGGTATAAAATTCATTTAATATGATGCGCTCGTTTGAATTATCGAGGATTAATGAAATCTCATGACCAATGCCTGAAGAAGCCAGATTTATTCCACTTTCGTCAAATAAATTAACAATGAGTTTTGGATTTGAATTAGTAATTCCCCCAAAGACAAATGACTCATCGTTCAGATAAGCTTTGATGATTGGTGGAGTGATGTCATCGGTTGCATTATTATCAGATCCTCCGATAATGATATTGGTTGAAGAACCAGCACCGTCTCGTACACTAGGGAAATTGCTGGCATAAAGACTGATTTTACCATTGTCGTATTGATATGAAATATCTTTTGGAATAATAAACTCAACTGCAAATCTCCCATTCCTTATAGATGCATTCCCGTCATAAATGAGTTTGTTTTGAACGCTGTATGTTGTGATCGGCCTATTAATAGTATTGATAGAGGTTTCTTTGTCAAAGAGAGTTAGCCGCAGGATCCCATTATAATCTGAAATAATATTTCCACCCGATCTTATTTCCCCTTCAATCTTCGCCTTTTGCAAAGCTTTAAGTGTATCAGATGTTCCACCGGTGTATTGTCCGTTTATTTGTGTTACAAGAATTTCCTCTCGTGGATAGTTTAAAGTAAGACAAGGATCTCCGATTAAAGTATAGCTCCTGTTATAAATGCCACGTGTACTATTGTTTTTTGTAAAAAGAATAATTTCTCCAAGAGTTAAAAATTGAGTCCCCATTTTTAGAAAAGCTGTTTTATAAAAAGCTTCATTGAGAGCTTGATTGTAAAGGTTATATACTGGCCTGGTAGGTGCTAAAGACCCTATAGAACCACCCTCTCGGTTTCTCAAAGCAACCTCCACTCCCGATTGGATTTCAGGGAAATCATACCTCCCGAATTGACAAGTAGCAGCTACTAGGAAGGGTAATTGAAATTGATTTTTAAGATTAGCAAGGGAAGTGGTATTAAGAATATTTTCCTGAGAGAGTTGTACCTCATTGCCATGTCCTATATAGTTTAATATTAAGGTACCTTTTTCAAATTCATTTTGTATCGCTTCATTAGCCAAAGGGCAGATGGCGCCTGATGGTGTATATATTAAAGGATATGAAGGAAGGTAAATTTTATTGAGATTATAGTCTTTGCCTCTCTGGGTAATGATGTCAGCAAGTGTTTCTGCTGCCGATAGAAAGGAATTGGTATCAGAGTCTTTGGGAGCTAAATTACCTGCAATCAAAGTAATGTTATTCCGCCACTTCCCCAGCGATTGATTTGATTTGTATTTTTTAATTTTTTCGACAACTTCATATGCTTCAGATTCTGTTCTTACAGGGAGTCTGCCTATTCCTATTTCCATTTTGTCATTGACATTAAGATTTTCTTCCCAGTTTCCTTCATTATCATCCAGTAAACCATAAAAATCATCGGATGAATAAGATAATAAGGAATGCAGTGATTCACGGGATTGGTATACAGGGATAAGGTTTGTATTGTTAGGAATTCTGTTTTTATAATCCACTGAGCAGTCTCCGAAGAGGGTCACAAATTGCAAGCTGTCTCCAGGTCTGCTTCTGTCATATACCATTTTAATAAAATCTCTGATCGCAGAAATATCCTGAGCTCCGGATGAAAATTCATTATATATTTTTTTTACTGTAACCACATAGGAATCCAGATTGTCAAAGTTCTTATGAAATTGTGCCAATTCATTTGCAGGCTTTAAAAATTCATCTGTAGTGATTATTAAATTGTCCGGTATACCTGATTGTGTGATGCCGTGTAGGTTCTGATTCTCAACTCTACTCTCGAAGGCTGGAGCGCTTACATTATCAGGTTTGAATATAATATATTCTTTTAATATGGATGAATTGGCTGAGAACGATGATTGTCCTGATTTAAAATCATAGTTTTGATTTTTAACAAATAGAGGATCTGTAATCTCCCAGATAAGTTCTGAATTGTTAGTACCTGCAATACTATATTCTGATATTGAATTGTTCAGGCTTTGTAATGATCTGAAGGATGTTTGATTTCCATAAAGCTGAAGCTTTTTTTTGATAAAGACTTCGAAAAAATCCAGGTAACCTCTTGCTTCTGATTTGCCATTTTTGTTGAAAGAATATTTAATAGAAAAGTTATTCCCAGCTATTGCTGAACTATTGATTTGCCATGTATCAATTTTGTATTCTCCTATATATGTATCGTCTGATGCAGGTATTTCAAAGTATCTGGGAATTTTAAACTCATGTGAGCCAATTAAAATATTGTTTATTGATACATTAAATGACGAGGCTGTCGTAGACCGACCGACACAAGCCGATCTTATAATTATATTGCTGTTTTGAATAATACCCGTAGCATCATAGTTATAAGTATTTTGCAAATTATAATTAAATATATCTCCTATCCATAATCTTCCACTAGGGACCCATGGTGTAGTCATTACCTGTGCTTCATCTTTTTCAAAGAAATACCTCTCATCAAATTGGTCGATAGTTGCAGTAGCATTACTGAGTGAACTTTGATCACTTATCCGGAGACCATTGTCAGGCCCGATGGTGAGGAAATAATAGGAGAGATCAGAATACAGGTTGTAAGAATGATTAAATGATCTTTCTATTTCATTGTATTTCCATACATGTGGACCTACTCCGTAAAATAATATATAATCTTGGGGATCAAATTTCCCATCATCTTCCCCAAATACAAAAATAGAATTCTCAACAAGATCATCATATCTGGGTATGGAATTGCTTTGAGGAAGCATACCTCCTCCATTACCATATATCTTCAGTTCTCTTGGATTAATGCCGGATGGATTGATACCTATTTTTAAAAGGAGGTTGTAATCAATTTTAAAAACTCCAGAATAGGGAATACTAAATTTAAACCATTCTCCATTAGCAAGCACGGAGGTAGATGTGCTAGTAGAAGAGAGATAGGAGTTGTTGGCTTTCCTGATAATCTTTCTTGAATCGGTCCCAACAGATTTATTTCTACGGGTCTTATAGCTATATGAAAATGCTCTTAGCTTTAAGTATGAATCTGCAGTAGTCAGGATAGGAACAACGAAAATATCACTTACTGGTTTGCCTTTGAAATAACTTATGGAAATAAAAGGAGCAAATCCTTCTTTAGCCGCTTCTCTTATGAGCTTCGCTGTCTCAGCATCTACTATTTCTGTAGAGTCAGCAAAAATTTCTATTTCTTCTACTACTTCATCATAGATTCGGATGTGATAGGAGGGAAGAAAACCATGAATTTCGAGATGATTTGCGGAAAGAAAGTCAGGAACTTTTATATCATGATCTTTAGTCTGCAATGTAATGGGGTTTCCCCATTGTATACTTATTCCTGAATTTGAGTTAACATTTTGAGCAAAAACCTTGAAAGAATCTACTAGTAAAAGGATTAAAAGTAGTTGAATGAATTTCATTATTTTAAAAATTGAGTGAACAATAAAAACATCTGGAAAAGTCAGACGATCTTGTAAACGGACTTATCTGAAACTTATTATTTTTTTAAAAAATAGATGTTAAATCTAAAGGAAGCTATAGAAGAGAGTTTGTAAGTACTATGAGTGAGAGAATACTAAATGTAGCATAAAACCGTTAGAATCTGGGTTTCAGATTTATTCACAGATTTGATTTTGGATAAAAAATGTCTGATATTTTTCACCGATAAAATTGAGATTGCAAATGTCAATTTTCCTGATAAATGTATTTAAATTACCGAATGATTTATGATTATATTATAGTAGGACAAGGCATTGCTGGCTCCGTTTTGGGATATACATTAATAAAAAAAGGTCTTAAAACTCTCATTATCGACGGAGGGGAAAATAACTCATCAAAAGTAGCGGCAGGAATTTTTAATCCGATTACGGGTAAGAGGATGGTTAAGACCTGGAAAGCAGAGCAATTGTTCCCGTTTTTGAATGAATTTTACCCTGAAATGGAGAAAGATCTCGAAGCAAAGTTTTTTTATCCATTGCCTATTTTCAGGCCATTTGGCTCTATTGAAGAACAAAATCATTGGGTAAGTAATTCTGATGAAGCATATAATAAATTTTCAAGGGTGGTTACCTCATCAGATGATTTTCCTATTAATAAAAACAAACATTTTGGCGGTCTAAGTCTTTTTAAAGGAGGTTATGTAGATACAGTAACATTGCTTTCAGCAGCACTCAGATATTTTGATAAAAGGGAAAGCATTATCAGTGAAAAGTTCAGTTGCTCTGACCTGGTATTTGAAAATGAAGGTATAAGGTGGGGAAATTACAAGGCAAGAAAAGTTATTTTCGCTGAAGGTTATCTGAATCAATTTAACCCCTATTTTAATTGGATCCCATATATCCCTGTGAAAGGGGAGGTTTTAACTTTAAAAACTCACTTCCCTTTGAAACAGATTATAAGCAAAGGAGTATTTGTAGTTCCGTTGTATAATGGAAATTTAAAGGCTGGGTCTACATATGATTGGAAAGACTTGACAGATGAGGTTACCCAAAAGGCCAGAGAGGAAATTGAAAATAAATTGAAAGATCTTGTAAGTTTTGATTTTGAATATGTAAGACAGGAAGCAGGAATTCGGCCATCTACGAGTGACCGAAGACCAATATTAGGATTACATCCCCAATACCCACAACTGGCAATATTTAACGGTTTAGGTACAAAGGGAATAAGTTTGGCACCATATTTTGCAGAGCAATTATTTTCTTTTTTAGAAGAAAATAAATCTCTGGATAATGAAGTTAATATATCTAGGTTTGAATCATTCTTTCACCGCCATTGATGGCTAATATATTATGCGTTTTATTTATATCTGGTTCCTCTCATTGTTTTTTGTATCAAATGCTTATTCTCAGGCTTACATAGATCAGTTTGGCAAAAACAGAATCCAATATAAAAGTTTTAAATGGAGGGTTTTTACAACTCATAACTTTGAAATCTTCTATAACGAGGGAGATATGGAGCTTGCTCAGAGTGCTGGAAGGTATGCTGAGGAAGAATTGGAAAGAGTTATTGAGCTTATTGGTTTTACTCCATATGACAGAATTAGGATGATTGTTTATGCTTCTCCTCAGAAGAGTGAGCAAAGTAATATTGGATTGGGAGAGGATCTTGTGGTTGTTGGTGGTAATACAAGCTTTGTGAAATCTAGAATTGAAGTATCTTACAAAGGAAGCCAGGTAGATTTTAAAAAGGAAATTACATATGGCATTACAAAAATACTTCTGAATGTAATGATGTATGGAGGAAGCCTTAAAGATGTAGTACAGAGTTCATATTTGCTAAGCTTGCCGGAGTGGTATATTAGAGGACTTGCAGCTTACGTTGCTTATGGTAATTCTCCATATATGAATTCTCATGTGAGAGGTGCACTTGAGAAAAAAAAATATAAAGTGCCAGCGGCCCTGACTGGAAGAGAAGCTGAACTTGCCGGTCACGGTATCTGGAATTATATTGTTGAAAAATACGGTCTTTATACTGTACCTAATCTTCTAAACCTTACTCGTATTGTAAGAAACGAAGAGGCCGCCATTGAGAGTACGCTTGGAATTCCTTATTCAATTTTTTTAGCCGAATTCAGAAATTTTTACTTGGGTATAAATAACAATCTGAAAAAAGAGTACAAAGAACCTCAGGATGATAAATATTTAAGATTAAATTCCTCTAAAAAGAATGCTTTAAGTGCAGTAAAGGTTAATTCTAAGGGGAATAGAATGGCGTTTGTGAAGTTTCAGGATGGAAAATATAAGTTATTTGCGGTTGAGATAACAGACAAAGGGAAACAGGAATCAAGTACTATAAGAAAGGGGGGGACCAGAAGTGCGCAACGCGATTTTGATGTACATAATCCCACATTTACCTGGAAGTCAGATGATGAACTTGCTTTTATCTATACCAAAAGCGACAAAACGTATTTGGAAATTCACAACCTGAAAACCAGAGATAAGGTAAAAAAGAAGATTACTTATTTCAAACATGTTTTTGATTTTGCTTTTTCAGAGGATGGAACAGCGATAATATTCAGTGCAGATAAAGATGGGCAAACAGATTTGTTTTTAATGGATAATGCCCGTGGAGGAATGAAGCAAATAACTAATGACATCTTTGATGACCTGTCTCCTTCATTCTATGGGACAACTAAAGAAATAATATTTGCCTCGAACAGAAGTTCCGATACACTGATACTGCCTAAAAAGGAAATTTATAAGCCCTTAGAGCAATATTCGTTATTTAAGTACAATGGGAGTAATAAATTAGTAAGACTTACTAATGATATCAATGTAATGCAGCCAGTATTTGTAAAATCTTCAAATTCAGTTTTGTTTATCTCAGACAATGATAAGATTGATAATTTATACGGCCTGAACTTAACCGATAAAAAGTTATCCAGAAAATCAGCTTTTTTATATAATATTAAATCATTCCATATATCAAGTGCTAACAATAATCTGGTTACTATAAACAGGGTTGGAGGAAAAGAAAGAGCTTACTTTTTTCCTCATTATAACCTTGATTCAGTTTTTACAAGACTAGAGCCTTCTACAAGAATTGATGAGAAAACTGACGATAACATTACAAGATCTGAGAAGCAGGAGTTTGAATACAATTCGAAAGAAAAAGTTAAAGAAATAAATTTAGATGATTTCAGATTTGAGTCCGAACTGAAAGATACTATTAATAAAGGAAGGGTTGCGGAAATTCCATTAAGGCCAGAACTTGCCGATACTAATAAAAATCAATTGCAGAAAAGAACATCTTTTCTTGGGCCATATCCATATAGAAACTTTTTTGGCATTGATAATGTCATTTCAACAATACTAATTGATCCATTAAGAGGACTGGGCATATTACTTGAAGGCCAAATGTCAGATGTTCTTGGCAATCATAGAATAAACGTTGGAGCTTTTGGGGTTGCTGATTTAAAAACTAATAATATATTCGGAGAATATATTTATCTGAAGAAGAGAATTGACCTCAAAGTCAGGTATGATAGAAAAAATTTGTTTGCCTCAAATGAGTCGACGTCTTCTCAGATTTATACTTTGAATAAATTAACATTTACTGAATCATATCCTTTCTCTGTCTATTCCAGATTAAGTGTAAGTCCGTTTGCGGCTTTTACGAGAAGAGCTGTTACTGAAACGACTTCTAAGGATATTACCCAAGGATATCAGGGACTTAATCTCAGCTTTGTTTTTGATAACACCATAAAGCTAGGTTTGAATATGATTGAGGGAACAAGGTTTATTCTTAGTGCAGAGCAGTATGTAGCTAATGGGACTTCTTCGAACAATTTTGGTAAAATTAACCTTGATCTGAGAAGGTATCAGAGAATTTATAAAGAAATTGTTCTGGCAGCGCGTGTTGCTGGTGGATCATTCACTGGTAATGCAAAGAAAAACTTTTTACTTGGTGGAATGGACAACTGGTTGTTTAATTCAACTGACAATTCATCACCTAACAGTCCTTTAGCTATATCTCAGTTTAAAAATAACTCTGATTTACTTTTCATTGAATATGCAATGCCAATGAGAGGTTTTATTTATAATTCACAGTTTGGTTCACGTTATGTGCTGATGAATGCTGAGTTAAGAATACCATTCAGAGCTATATACAGACAGCCAATATCTTCTTCATTTTTAAGAAATTTTCAGTTAGTAGCATTTACAGATGCTGGATCAGCCTGGACAGGTGATACACCTTTTAGTAAAAATAATAGCATTAACACTACAATTGCCGGAGGAAACGGAAACCCTTTTACGGCTCAGGTTAGAAACTATGTGAATCCATTCCTGGTGGGCTATGGACTTGGAGCCAGAACTTTATTATTGGGATACTATGTAAAAGTAGATGTAGCTTGGGGAATTAAAAATAATGTAGTTCAGTCTCCACTATTGTATTTTACTTTTGGATATGATTTTTAATATCCGGATATATGATTTTATAGCATTTATACTGTTCATTTAATAATACTACTTTTTCGCCATAAAGCACTACTAATGAGTGCTTTATGGCGATTTTTGTTTGTTCGGAGTAATTCTACTTAAGGCTTTTTAAATTCTCCCTGGATTCCTTTGTGGATAAGGAATTCAAGTTTTCCACAACCTGTAACCCTGTTTCGACGTATGTTTTCATTTTTATATTACCTGTATACCCTATGAATACTGCACATTAAATGAAAAAAGTTATCAACATTTTGATATATTTTTGTGTAAAACTATTGTACAATACTGGAATTCATATAATTTTGAGATAAGATTTTAAACACAAGTTAAATTTTTAAAAAAATGAACAAAGCAGAATTAATCGACGCAATCGCAGCTGAGTCAAAACTTACTAAAGCTGATTCAAAAAGAGCACTAGATGCATTCCTAAATGCAGCTTCTAAAACTCTAAAAAAAGGAGATAAAGTTATCATCATTGGATTTGGTACTTTCTCTGTAGCTAAAAGAGCAGCAAGAACTGGTAGAAACCCACAAACTGGTAAAACTATTCAGATCAAAGCTAAGAAAGTTGTAAAATTCAAAGCAGGTGCTGATCTAGCTAAAAAAGTAAAATAAATAATTAAAAAAGCTTAAGGTAAAAAATACAGGCTTTATTAATTTGAATTTAAATAAGAAGGGCTCCAATTAGGAGCCCTTCTTATTTTACTTGATTTTGAATTCTTTCTTTACAGCTTCTACATGATCAAGTTTTTCCCACGTAAAGAATTCAACTTTTTTATTAACGATTTTCTTTATCTCTGTTTTCTTCTTGCCATCATCTTTCACCTCCACATAAGAAAGCTCGACTTCTTTTGTAAATGGCTCTCTTCCCATATGTCCGTATGCTGCAGTTTCAGAGAAGATAGGGTTTTTAAGGCCTAATCTTTCAACGATTGCTTTTGGTCTCATATCAAAAACATTTAATACTTTAGAAGCAATCTGTGCATCGGTCATGTTTACTTTTGCAGTTCCGTATGTATTTACAGTTAAAGAAACCGGTTTTGAAACTCCTATTGCATAAGCCACCTGAACAAGAATTTCCTCAGCAACTCCTGCAGCAACAAGATTTTTAGCAATGTGCCTTGCTGCATACGCAGCACTTCTATCAACTTTAGAAGGATCTTTTCCTGAGAATGCTCCACCACCATGTGCACCCTTACCTCCGTAAGTATCAACAATAATTTTTCTTCCTGTCAATCCTGAATCTCCGTGAGGGCCGCCAATTACGAATTTACCGGTTGGGTTTATGTGGAAGATTGTTTTACTGTCTATAAGTTTTTTCGGAATTACAGAAGGTATTACTTCATTAATCATGTCATTTTTGATCAATTTTAACATATCAGCATCTTTACCGAAATCATCGTGCTGAGTAGAAATGACTATGGTATGAACTCTTTTGGGCTTCCCATTATCACCATACTCAATGGTTACCTGAGATTTTGCATCAGGACGCAGGTAAGTCATTTTCTTACCTTTTTTTCTGATCTCCGCAAGTTTTTTTACCAGTCTGTGGGAAAAAGCCAAAGCCATAGGCATATATTCCGGTGTTTCTGTCGTAGCATAGCCAAACATCATTCCCTGATCACCCGCTCCCTGATCTTTGTCAAGACCTTCGCCTTCATTAACACCTTGCGCTATATCTGGAGATTGCTGGTGAAGCGCTGTAAGTATACCGCAAGAGTCTGCTTCAAACATGTACTCTGCTTTGGTATACCCAATTTTCTTAATAGTATCTCTTATAATATTCTGAGTGTCAATAGTAGCCTTTGTAGTAACTTCACCGGCAACTACAACTAATCCTGTAGTAACCATCGTTTCACAAGCAACTCTTGAATGTGGGTCCTGCGCGAGGATTGCGTCAAGGATTGCGTCTGAAATCTGATCAGCAACCTTATCAGGGTGACCTTCCGACACAGATTCTGAGGTAAATAGGTATGACATTATTTTTTAGGTTTAAAGGTATCTTTTTAAGAATAACTAATAATCAAAGTTAAATTAAAATCCATTAACACAAAAAACTTAAAGTTCAGTTTCTTCCGAAAAACAGAAATACGGCAGGTCTTTTATTAAGATCTGGCAAGTTTCCTTTCCACTCTCCAAGATTTTTTGTCTTGATGTATTGCTGAGGCCCAGTAATGTCACATGCTATACAAAGTTGTGTTTCCGGATTTCCATGGGCAATTACATCTTCTAAAAATTTATTATTTCGGTAAGGTGTTTCTATGACTATTTGTGTTGCTCTTTTCTCCCAGGCTTCGCGTTCAAGAGCTTTAAAAGACCTAATTTTTTGCTCTTTATCAATTGGAAGATACCCTTTAAAACAAAAGTACTGGCCATTAAATCCTGATGCCATCAATGCCATAAATATTGAAGATGGACCAGGAAGTGGAACTATGTTCCATTTTTTTTTATGCGCAATTGAGACTGCCAAGGCACCTGGATCAGCTATTCCCGGGCAACCAGCTTCAGATAATACGCCGATATTTTTCCCTGAAGGTATGGTATCAAATAATTTCACCGCCTCTTCTTTAGTGGTATCTTTATCAAGTTGATAAAAAATAAGATCTTCTATTTTTCGCCCTGTTTTGAGTTCACTTATATATCTTCTTGCTGTTTTGATGTTTTCCGCAAAATAATAATCAGTTTCTTTAATAACCTCCAATATTGCCGGAGCCATCATCTGAAGAGCAGTACCTTCTGCCAGTATCGAGGGAATCAGATATAATTTTGAAATTTCAGATTTGGGAATCGACATTGTATTTATATTTGTTAATCAATTAAACTGGTGAAATAATGAGTGACTTTCAAGGATTAGGGAAAGGGTTGATTATTGGTGGTTTTATATTTATCGTAATTGGATTGATTTTATTGTTTTCTGATAAAATACCACTACTTGGCAAACTCCCGGGAGATATTGCTATTAAAGGAAAAAACTGGTCATTCTATTTTCCTCTGGCAACAAGCATTTTACTTAGTATCCTTATTTCGTTAGTCCTGTTTGTTATTCGAAAACTATTCTGAATCAAACTCAAGAATGAGGTTGATAAATTCTATAGGTTTTTCAGCATGAATCCAATGACTTGCCCCCTCAATTGTTTTTATAGTAGAATTGGGGAAAATTCTTTTAATAATTGGCTCATCGGTTTCTTTTATATAATCACTCTTGCCTCCTCTGACAAAGAGAGTCGGCGTGTTAATCACTTCTGAATCATTAATTCCTGCACCTACAAATTCAATCTGTTTAGTGATTACGCTTAGATTTATTTTCCATTTGAAATGTCCATCTTCATCCCTGCCAAGATTTTTTAAAAGAAATTGTCTTGTAGACAAATCTTTTATGTGTGCTGCTAACTGATTATCAGCATCTGTCCTACTTTCAATTGTTTCAAGATTGACGCTGTTCAATCCAGCTAATATGGTCTGGTGATGAGGTGCATAATATCTCGGTGCAATATCAGAAACAACTAGTTTTCTTACCAATTCAGGATATTTCTGAGCTATTTTCATACTAGCCTTTCCTCCCATGGAATGGCCTACTATAAATGCATCCTGAAGAGCATGATCTTCTATAAATTCTTTGATGTCATCGGCAATTACATCATAATTCATTATGTCACTCCAGGGAGAGTTTCCGTGATTTCGTTCATCTATAACATATACATGATATTTTTTTGCCAATTCTTTAGCTACGGAAAATAAATTGTCAGAAGATCCAAAGAGCCCATGCAATAGAATCAAAGGCTTTCCGGTACCTAAATCTTTATAATATAATTTCATTCTTTAGTTTAATTCTTTAAGGTACATTTGAATTGTATTCTCCAGGCCAAAATAAAGGGCATCGCAAATGAGTGCGTGCCCTATTGAAACTTCATCAAGGTTAGGGATATTATCTTTTAAATATTTTAAATTTTTAAGGTCAAGATCATGTCCGGCATTGAGCCCTAGCCCAAGAGAAGCAGCTTTTTTAGCTGCGATAATATATTCAGAAATAGCCTGATCCTTATTCATTAAAAAGTTTTTAGCATAAGGTTCGGTGTAAAGTTCCACTCTGTCTGCCCCAGCTTCTGCAGCCCCTTCAACCATTTGTTCTACCGGATCTACAAAGAGACTTACTCTTATGCCCTCTTCTTTAAAATCACGGATTACATCTCTTAAAAAGTCTTTATATTTTAACGTATTCCAGCCTGCATTGCTTGTTATAGCCCCCGGAGGATCAGGTACAAGCGTTACCTGATGGGGCTTTATTTCTTTTACAAGATCAATGAATTTTCCTTCAGGATTGCCTTCAATATTAAATTCTGTTTTAATCACTGCCTTTAAAGCATAAACATCTGCATATTTGATATGTCTTTCGTCTGGTCGTGGGTGAACTGTTATTCCTTGAGCCCCAAATCTTTCACAATCCAAAGCCACTTGAATCAAATCGGGGTTATTACCTCCTCTGGAATTTCTCAATGTGGCTATTTTATTTACATTAACACTTAATCGGGTCATTGTTTTTTCTTTTTCTGAAAAATAATTTGACTATTTTTGATGACAAATAAATCCAATATTCTATTAAATTTCAAAACATGAGTTTAAAAGAAAAAATCGATGCTGATATAAAATCAGCAATGCTAGCAAAAAACAAAGATGAATTGCGTGCATTAAGAAGTATAAAATCTCTTATTTTACTTGCAGAAACTGATAAAGGGGCTCAGGGAGAGGTTTCTGCGGATGCTGAAATTAAGCTTTTGACAAAGGCAGCCAAACAAAGAAAAGAATCAGCAGAAGTTTATGCTGGACAAGGAAGGGCAGATTTAGAGAAAATTGAGCTTGATGAATTAGCTGTAATTGAAAAATATTTGCCTAAACAGCTTTCTGAAGATGAAATAGCAGCAAAACTTAAAGAAATAATTGCAGAAGTTGGCGCTAAAGGCCCTGGAGATATGGGAAAAGTTATGGGTGCTGCAACTAAGGCTTTTGCAGGAACAGCAGATAATAAGGTTGTTTCAGCATTAGTCAAATCATTGTTGAGTCAATAGGGAATAAAAGTGGAAATCTTTGATATAGTAGTTATTCTGATTCTTGCACTTGGAGGATATGCAGGATATAAAAAAGGACTGTTATTGGAAGTAGTTACTTTCCTCGCATTTATAATTGCGGTGTTATCTGCATTTAAACTTCTCAAAGAAGGAATGAATTGGTTGCAGCCGTATATGAAAGATTTCCCTCAAATGCTTCCTTATGTTACATTCACGTTAATCTTTTTGTTGGTTTTTATCGGAATATACTTTTTGGGAAAATTCTTAAAATCAATATTAGATTATACTCTGCTTGGGGTATTTGATAGTGCAGCAGGGGCATTTGTTGGTGTATTAAAAACCGCTTTCATAATTAGTCTGTTCATTTGGTTGACAAGCGCAGCCAAGCTAGAGTTTATTTCTAAATATGGACAAAAATCATTTGCTTATCCTGTGCTAGCTTCTTTTGCCCCGAATACCATCCATTTTGTAAGCTATATTATACCTTTTCAGGATATTTTTCCAGCTTTGAAAAAGATACTTGAAAACCAAAAGGCTTGATAGTACTAATTGATAATTTAGATTCGTATACATATAATCTTCTTCATCTTTTTCAAAAGCAGGGTGTAGCTTGTAGATGCTTGCGGATAGATGAAATTGAAAATCTTGAAATCCTGAATTCTTTTTCGGGAATTGTCTTGTCTCCCGGTCCTGGAAATCCCAAAGATCAACAACTGCTTCTTTCTGTCATTGAAAAATACTGGATGCACAAGCCAATATTAGGAATATGCCTTGGGCATCAGGCAATCGGATATTTTTTTGGTGCACAAATAATGAAAATGGATAAGCCTATGCATGGTAAGATTTCATTAATAAAAGTGAAGCATAAGGATAAAATGTTTGAAAATATTGATGATGAGTTTAATGTAGTTCGATATCATTCTTTAATTCTGGGGAAATTGCCACCTATGCTTAAAGTTTTGGCGGAATCAAAAAATGAAGAAATTATGGCAATTGGTCATAAAAATTACCCGATTTATGGGTTACAGTTTCATCCGGAGGCAGTTTTATCTGAAAATGGTGAAAAAATTATTCAAAACTGGCTTAGTTTATCCTTTTCGATAAAGTAATATTTCAAACTTTGTTTTAATTTGCACGTTAATAAAATTACATCTTCACATCATGACTTTTACAGTTAAGCAAGAAAAAGAATTCAAATATATTGATGAAGGTAAAGGCGAAGTTCTTTTACTGCTACATGGGCTTTTTGGAGCGCTAAGCAATTGGGAGGGAGTAGTTAAAGAGTTTACATCTAACTACAGAGTCATAATTCCTTTAATGCCTATTTATGAAATGCCTGTTAGGTCAGCAAGTGTAGAAGGTTTGGTTACTTTTATAGAAAAGTTTGTCAACTTCAAACAGTTAAGCGATCTAACCTTGTTGGGAAACTCACTAGGTGGGCACGTAGGTCTTGATTATACATTAAAAAATTCATCCAAAGTCAAAAGGTTGGTTTTGACTGGAAGCTCTGGGTTATTTGAAAATGGAATGGGTGGGTCATATCCCAAAAGAGGTAGTTATGAGTATGTTAAAGAAAGGGTGGAATATACCTTTTATAATCCCTCAACTGCTACTGAAGAGCTTATTAAAGAAGTGTTTGACATAACAAAGAGTATTCCAAAATGCATGAATATTGTGGCTTTGGCAAAATCTGCCCAAAGGCACAACATGGCGAAAGACGTTCCGAATATTAAAATTCCAACACTGTTAATTTGGGGGCTAAATGATACAATAACACCACCATTCGTTGCTCATGAGTTTAACAGGTTAATAAAGAACTCAGAATTACGGTTTATCGACAAATGCGGACATGCTCCAATGATGGAAAATCCTGAAAAGTTTAATGCTTTTGTTCACAAATTCCTGGAGTCTACCGTATGATTGCCGAAGAACTTATAAACCAGATGATTCCGCCATTGAAAGTCTCTGATTCAGCAGAGAAAGCAAAGAAATGGATGGAAGAATTCAGGTTAACCCAATTGCCTGTTGTAGAGAATAATAATTTTTTAGGATTTCTTGAAGAGCAAGCATTGTATGAAAAGGACGACTTTTCCGGACCGATTTCAAATATCAGGTTAGTTAATAAAGAATTAGTAGTAAAACCCTCTTCTCATTTTTATGATGTTATAAAGTTGGCATCTAAAAACAAATTGCAGATTGTGCCAGTAGTCAGTGATGATTCAAAATTTGTAGGAGTTATTTCTGTAAATGAGACTTCATTTGCTATGGCTCAAATGTTTGCAACTCAGGGTCCAGGGGGGATTATTGTACTTTCTATGCAGGATAAAGATTATTCTTTGTCCCAGATCAGTAGATTAGTAGAAGCAAATGATGCGAAGATATTAAGTTCATTTGTTTCAAATGATGAACTGGATCCGAATAAAATAAAACTAACGCTCAAATTAAATAGAACAGACCTTACAAGAATTATTGCGACTTTTGAAAGGTATGATTATAAAATAATTGCTAATTTTCAGGAAAATGAACTGACAAGTCACGATAAGGAAAGACTTGATTTACTGTTTAAGTATCTGAATATTTAGAATGAAAATAGCAATTCACGGAAGAACTTTTAATAATGACGCTATTCCTTTTATCCAGGAAATGTTTGATAATCTTAAATCAAAGGGGGCTGAAATCCTGGTTTTTAAAAACTTTTCAGTGTTTCTTGATAAAGTAGGGATTAAATATAATAGTGCCAGTATTTATAGTTACCATGAAGAGTTAGAAAATACCGATTTTTTATTTAGTATTGGTGGAGATGGTACCTTTTTGGAATCCGTTTCATTTGCAGGACCTCAACAAATTCCTCTTCTTGGAGTTAATACTGGTCGTTTGGGATTTTTAGCAACAACTCCTCGCGAAAAGATTTTACAGGCAATAGACTCAATTTACAAGCATACCTATAAATTCGAAGAAAGAACCTTGATTCATCTGGATTCTGATATCGATCTATTTAACGGGGTTAATTTTGCTTTGAATGAGTTTGCTATATTGAAGAGAGATATTTCATCCATGATAGTAGTTCATACTTATATTAATGGAGAATATTTAAATTCTTATTGGGCAGATGGACTAATTATTTCTACCCCAACGGGTTCTACCGGTTATTCTCTTAGTTGTGGAGGACCTTTAGTAATGCCAAGTACAAACAATTTTATCATTTCTCCAGTTAGTCCACATAATCTTAACGTAAGACCAATGATTGTTCCGGATAGCAGTATACTTTCGTTTGAAATAGAAGCAAGGAACAAGAATTTTCTTATTTCGCTTGATTCCAGATCCAAATCGGTACCTGTTAAAACCAAATTAACCGTTAGAAGAGAAAAGTTTAAAGCTAAAATTGTTGAACTTGAAGGTTATAACTATTTTCAGACACTTAGAAATAAGCTAAACTGGGGCTTGGATTTAAGGAATTAATTTTTTTCTTTTATTGAGAAAAATTTGACTTTAATTGCTACCTTAGCGTAATAATCAAATTAGTTTTGTTTCTTGCAAGAATTTTAATGAGTTTTAAACTCTTATAGGATATGAGAAAGTTGTTACAATTAGGACTTTTATTATTTTTAATTTCCTTTTTCGGGGAATCGTCATTTGCTCAAGAGTTCAATAAGAAAAACCGTTATTATAGCGTTGGTGTAACACTTAACGCAATGAACTATGTTGGAGAGTTGGACCCGGGTCCTAGTTTTGTCAGGCCAGGTATAAAGCTAACAAGACCTAATCTTGGAATTGAAGGACTTGCAAGGTTATATCCAAGAGTTTCGTTGAGAGGAGCAATTTCTTATGGAAGGATAAAAGGAAGCGATAGTAAAAGCGCTAACTACACTGATAAGAACCTTTTCAGAAGAGCAAGAAATCTTTCAATGCGCAATGATATTCTAGAAGTCAAAGTAGATGCCGTTATTGACCTGATTGGACATAGAGGAAAATATGTAAGACGTGCTGATTTTACTCCTTATGGTTTTATTGGGCTTGCTTATTTTCATCATAATCCTAAAGCTCAGAGTCCTGATGAGTTTGGAGGAAAATATGTTGCATTGAATAAATTACAAACTGAAGGGAAGTCATATTCATTAAATCAAATCGCAATACCATTTGGTTTAGGTGTACGATATAAATTGTCCAAACAGCTCGATCTAGCCTTCGAAATAGGTTGGAGGTATACATTTACGGATTATCTTGATGATGTGAGTAGTTATTATGTTGACAAAGGAGATCCTGAGACGAGTCTAGCTGCAGCTATGGCAAACAGAACACTTGAGGGGGGAGTTGCAAGAGATCCTCAGTTATTTGCAAAACTTGGGGCCGAAGAAAGATTGCAATATGATACAAATGGTAAATTGATTGGAATCAGGGGAGTATCAAATCCTGGAGATCAAAGAGGGGACAAAAATAAAGACTGGTACATCGTGACAGGATTTCATCTGACCTACATTATTCCTCCAAGAGTTGTTTGTCCTAAATTTAGATAAAAACATAAAACATTGAATAATAAAAAACTTCGAATAGCAGGAAGGCTCCTTTCTGCTATTTTTATCTTTATAGGAGTTTCAATTGCTACTGTTAATGCCCAGGTGCATGAGATTGGATTAGGTGCAGGAGGTTTTAACTATACAGGAGAACTTGCAAGGAAATTCAACCCTTTATTTTATCGTCCTGGAGGTGAGATTTTTTACAGGCTCAATTTTAGCCCTGTAGTTGCATTAAGAGGGGCGTTTAGCTTTGGAGGGATATATGGATCTGAATTAAAATCGAAAGACCCCGTGGCTAAATACAGAGCAAGTGAATTTAAAAATAGCATTACAGAAGCTTCGGTCACTCTTGAGTATAATTTTTTTAATTTCAGGGCTCCAAAGGATTCTAGAAAAGCTCAAAATTCATCAAGAATTACCCCATATTTTACAGGTGGGATTGCATTCTTTAATACCCAAGAAGACCTAGGGATGGGGAATAAATTTTTAAATATTGCAATTCCTGTTGGACTAGGCTTTAAATTTCAATTGACAGAGCATTGGAACCTGGGAGGAGAGTTTGTTGCAAGAAAAACATTTACTGATTACCTTGATGGGATAAGGGAGGGAAATGTCAATTATCGCAGAACTGGTGATATTTTAAGAACCGATTGGTATTATTATACTGGATTAACTGTAAGCTATACATTTTATAGTGTGAAATGTCCTGCTATTTATCATAAATAAGTATTTCATTTTTCAAAAGTCGAATCATTTTGTACCTTTGCCTTTCTCATTGGGCCAAAGGTAGATGAACTTAATTGAACAAATTGATAAGACTAAAATTCCAGCTCATATTGCTATTATTATGGATGGGAATGGCCGTTGGGCCAAGAAAAAAGGAGCAATAAGCAGAATTTTCGGCCATAAGAGTGCTATCACTTCTGTAAGAGAAGCAACTGAAGCCTGCGCAAAAATTGGAGTTAAGTATCTCACGCTTTATGCATTTTCCACGGAAAACTGGAACAGACCTAAGGAGGAAGTGGATGCCCTTATGCAACTTTTGGTTTCTACTGTCAAGGGAGAAGTAAAGCAATTAAATCAAAATAACGTTCGCCTGTCTACTATTGGGAATTTTAAAGATCTGCCTTCTTCTTGTCAAAAAGAACTTTCAGATGCAATTAATGCTACTAAAAGCAATACAGGGCTTACTCTTACGTTAGCTCTGAGTTATAGTGGCCGATGGGATATCTTGGAAGCAACAAGAAGGCTTTTGGAAAAGGTAGAAAAAAACGAATTAAAGTCGAAAGACCTCACATTGGACATGATTTCTGATTATGTTTCGACAGCAGGAATTCCAGATCCAGAGTTAGTAATCAGAACCAGCGGAGAGTTTAGAGTGAGTAATTTTCTATTATGGCAAATTGCGTATTCGGAATTTTATATAACAGATATTTTATGGCCTGACTTCAGAGAGGGCGATTTATATAATGCAGTGCTTTCTTTTCAAAAGAGAGAAAGAAGATTTGGAATGATCAGCGAACAACTGAAACAAGTTTAATGAAAAGATTTTTTTTAATTGCACTAATAAGTATCCTATTACCTATTTCGGTTCTGTTAGCTCAACCAATAAAGAGGGAGTACATAAATCCAAGCTATTCTAACCCCGAGCAGTATATAATCGGAGGTATAACCGTTAGCGGGATTCAGTTTTTGGATCCACAGGCAGTTATTGCTATTACTGGTTTGAAAGTAGGAGATCCAATTACAATTCCTGGGGAAGATATTACCAATGCCATAAAAAAACTTTGGGATCAAGGTTTGATTGGTGATGTAGAGGTGTCAGTTCAAAATTTGGAAGGAAGAAAAATATTTCTTGATTTCAACCTAAAAGAGAGAGCTAGGCTTTCTCGTTTTGTATTTAAAGGAGTTAAGAAGAACGACGAAAAGGATCTTAGTGATAAAATTGGCATTGCAAAAGGCAAAATTGTAAATGATGCAATGATAAAAAATGCCCAGAAGAAAGTTAAAGATTTTTATCTGGACAAGGGATTCCTTAATGCGGAGGTCACAATTACACAGGTTAAAGATACAGTAGTTGCTAATAGTATCATTCTAAAAATTAATGTAGATAAAAAACGCAAAGTTAGAATTCGCAATATTATAATTGAAGGGAATGAGTCTTTTAAGGATAAGAAGTTAAAGAGGAAAATGAAGAAGACCAAGGAAAAGCGCTGGTACAAACTTTTCACAACTTCCAAACTTCTTAAAAAGGAATATGAGCAGGATAAAGCAAATGTTATAGATTATTATAATTCTCAAGGATATAGAGATGCTGAAATAACATTTGATACTATATATAAACTTAATCATAAATCTGTCAACATAAAGATGGATATTGATGAAGGAAAAAAATACTATTTCGGAAATATCACTTGGACAGGAAATTTTATTTATGATGACAAAACCCTTAGTAGAATTTTAGCCATTAATAAAGGTGATGTATACAATCTTGCTAATCTTCAGAAGAGGTTAAATTATAATCCTAGTGGGGCGGATATCAGTTCCTTATATCTTGATGATGGATATTTATTCTTCAGTGTAGACCCAGTTGAGGTACTTATTAATGGCGACTCTATCGACATAGAGATGCGTATTTATGAAGGGCCACAGGCGACTATAAAAAATGTAACTGTGTCGGGAAATACAAAAACGCATGATCATGTTGTTTTGCGCGAGATAAGAACATATCCTGGCCAAAAATTCAGTAGGGCTGATCTTATCAGGTCTCAAAGAGAAATTGGCCAATTAGGATATTTTAATGCTGAGACCATAGGTGTAAACCCAATTCCAAATCCACAGGAAGGTACTGTTGATATTCATTACACTGTAGAAGAGAAACCTAGTGATCAGATTGAGCTTTCCGGAGGTTGGGGTGGTTATTTTGGTTTTGTAGGTACTCTGGGGCTTGTATTTAACAATTTCTCTGCAAGAAATTTATCAAAACCCAAAACCTGGAGTCCTCTGCCTGCAGGAGATGGACAAAGACTAGCCTTACGTCTGCAAGCAAATGGTAGAGCATATCAGACTTACTCACTGTCATTCACTGAACCATGGCTGGGAGGAAGAAGACCACAATCATTTTCTATAAGTTTATCGAGATCTGCTCAAAACTTATATAACAATACTACCGGAAAATATAACGCTGGTCACCTTTATGTTACGGCTGCTACAGTGAGTTTAGGTCGTGAATTGAAATGGCCTGATGATTACTTTTCATTAAGTAATTCTCTTTCCTTTGTTAGGTATGATTTAGATAATTATTCTTCGCTTTATGGAATTGGAATAACTGGTTTTAAAACTGGCTATGCCAATAACTTCTCGTTTATTACTTCCATTTCAAGGAATAGTGTAAATGATTTTCAGTTCCCTACAGGAGGATCAAATCTAAACTTGACCATAACTGCAACTCCTCCATATTCATTATTTAATGGCATAAATTACGAGAATCCAAATTTATCTAAACAGGATAGGTTCAGATATATCGAGTTTCATAAATGGATGTTAGATCAGTCTTGGTTTGTGCCGTTGATCCCCCCTAGAAAACCGGGAGGACGTAGCCTTGTATTAAATCTCAGGGCTCACTTAGGATTTATAGGATCTTATAAAAAATCTACAGGAATTGGACCTTTTGAGCGGTTTATTATGGGTGGATCTGGTATTACTGGATATAATTTCTTGTTAGGGTCAGACATTATAGGATTAAGAGGCTATCAGGACAATATTATTAAGCCTGTTCCGGAGGGTGGAACGATATTTGACAAGTTAGTTGCAGAAATAAGATATCCTGTCAATCTCAGTCCAGCTCTGTCCGTGTTTGTATTAGGCTTCTTTGAAGGCGGAAATAACTGGAACAATTTCCAGGACTTTAATCCGTTTAAAGTGTATAGATCTGCTGGTGTTGGTACAAGAATTTTTATGCCAGCATTTGGTATGATTGGTCTTGATTGGGGATATGGATTTGATGCATTTCCAGGATATAATAAAGGAAGTAAAGTGACTTTTACAATCGGACAACAAATCCGTTAAAAACATGAGAACTTTAGGAGTACTATTTTTACTTTGCCTGATTTCATTCAGCATTAATGCTCAGAAGTTTGGCTATATTGATAGTGACTATATTCTGAAAAAACTACCAGAATATTCCAAAGCTGAAAAGGAACTAAACATGCTTTCTTCAAAGTGGCAAGCAGATATCGAGAAGATGAAAAAGGAGTATGAAAAAATGCAGACAGATTTTAAAGCCGAAGAAATTTTGCTCACTGAGGAAATGAAAAAGGAACGTCTGGATACTTTAGCTGGAAGAGAAAAGGCTATCAAAGAATATCAAAAAAAGATTTTTGGTTTTGAAGGAATGATATTCCTGAAAAGGCAGGAATTAATGAAACCCGTACAAGACAAAGTATTTGAGGCCGTTGAAAAGGTAGCTAAATCAAAAAGCCTTCAGATAATATTTGATAAATCCGGTGATCTGGTAATGGTATACACCAATCCTATTCATGACTATACTGATTATGTACTTGAAGAATTAGGTTTAGGTGATCCTAATGACACGGCGGAAAAATAACCTTAAATTAAATTTTCTATTATATTTACGACATGAAAACAAAACTATTCGTTACTGCATTTTTGCTTCTATTTGCTGGAAATTTTTTAGCCAGCGCACAGTCAAATTTAAAATTGGGTTATACTAACCTTGATTATATATTAGGATTATTGCCTGAAGCAAAGAAGATTGAATCAGAGTTGAAAGATTATGAAAAACAACTTCAGGCTCAATTGCAAAGCAAATATACTGAATACGAAAAAAAACTTCAGGATTATCAGAAAGGTGTTCAAGCAAATTTATTTACTGACCTTATAAAGGAAGACAAAGAAAAGGAGTTGATGAATATGCAGAATTCCATCAAGCAGTTTGAAGAAAATGCACAAAATAGTCTTCAAAAGAAGCAGGTATCCCTGCTAGAACCTGTGCTTGAAAAAATTCAAAAGGCAATTGATCAGGTAGCTGAGGAAAACAATTATTCATATATTTTCAGCACTCATGCTGATTATGGAGGTTCTGCTATTATTCTTTATGCAAAAAGCAAAGAAGATAATATCTCCGACCTGGTGCTTAAGAAACTAGGGGTAACACCTCCAGCTGCAGGTGCAACAGATAATACTGGCATTGGAACAGGGACTGGGACAGGAGCAGGCAGCGGCACTACACAGCCTAAACCTACTGAGTCTAAACCTGCAGGGTCTGGTGCTCCAGTAAAAAAGAAGTAACTATTTTAAATCAATAATATAAAAGCCTCCATGTGAGGCTTTTTTTATTTAAGCTCTCATTTTTGGTTTAAAACAATTAAAGATTTATTCCTATTATAATTTTATGAAAAAACCTGACTTTCTTAAAGTTGGTGACATTGTTGGGATAGTAGCCACTGCCAAGAATTTTCTTCCTGAGGAACTCAATGCTGGTATTGAAATAATCAAAAGTTGGGGATTTGAAGTCAGGGTTGGTAAAAATTGTAATAACCATTACAATCAATTCGCAGGAACAGACGAAGAAAGGTTTTCAGATTTACAAGACTTTTTAGATGATCAGGAAGTAAAAGCAATTATTTGTGCAAGAGGAGGATATGGTACTTCAAGGATTATTGACAATATAAGTTTTAGCGTATTTGAAACCCACCCCAAGTGGATAGCGGGATTTAGTGACGTCACTGTTTTATTATCCCATCTGAATTCTTTGGGTTTTCAGTCTATTCATTCAAGTATGCCAGTGGTTTTTGGAAAAAATCTAAACCGTCCCTCTATTAATAGTCTAAGGGATACTTTATTAGGAAAGCTTGGTCCTTTTCACTGTCCATATCATGAGTTAAACCGGATGGGTTATGCAGAAGGGGAAATTGTCGGCGGTAATTTATCTATACTTGTTTCCCTTATAGGAACCAAATCTGATATTTCTACACAGGACAAGATTTTGTTTATTGAAGATGTAGGAGAAAACCTTTACAGAATTGATAGAATGATGGTACAGCTCAAAAGAGCCGGAAAATTAGATAAGTTAAAAGGTCTCATAGTAGGGCATTTTAACGATATGTCAGATAACATAGTACCTTTCGGTAAATCAGCTTTTGAAATAATCGAGGACGCAGTTAAGGAATATGAATACCCTGTCGGTTTTAATTTTCCGGCAGGGCATGAAGCAGATAACAGAGCTTTTATCCTTGGAGCGAAATACAATCTTATAGTAGAATCAAAGGAGACTGTATTGACTTACAATGTTAATTATTCTTCATAAACTGTCTGAAGAACTGTCTGGCCTACGGCTTTTAAAGTATTTCTATCAATAACACTCATATTATCATTATGGGTATGCCAGTATGATCCAAAATAATTTCCATCCGAATTGTCAAATTCTATAATATCTATCATTGGTATTTTGGCTATTTGATTGACATAAAGATGATCATCGGTTATCTGAGCAGTCTCCTGGTAAATAAAGTGTTTTCCAAATCCAAGTCTGTTTGCAATGTCCCATACTTTTTTTACTACGGAAGGTGCATAGACCATTGAAGTGCCTTCCATTCCAAATTTAGCATCTTTGCCTCCAACCATATCAAGTAATATACCGAAGTATGCTGTATAGTTACCTTTGTTCTTTGACCAATACTGAGAGCCCAGGCACCATGAATCATGTTGCTGAGGCCCCTGATGGAACTCAGGCTGCCCATAATCCTCACCATCAAACAAAATGATATCAACTCCCACGTTTGGCTTTTTATTTTCATTCAGCAATCTGGCAATTTCTATAAGAATTCCAACGCCACTAGCACCGTCATTTGCTCCAAGTATTGGACTCTTTTGGTTTATAGAATCCTGATCTGCAAATGGTCTCGAATCCCAATGGGAAGCCAATAAAATTCTTTTGGTTGCTTTTAGATTAAATGAGGCTTTGATATTTTTAAGATTTAACATTTTCCCGTCAAAAGCCTTGGCCTGGAATTCCTGCACTATTACGGTGTCTGCAAAAGATTGTAATTTTGAAATAAGGAAAGTAGCACATTTGTGGTGAGCAGCAGTATTCGGTACTCTCGGACCAAAATCCACTTGTTGTTCTATATACTTGTATGCTGAATCACTGTTAAATAAAGGAGCCGGAATTAATGGCCTGGATGCCTGGGGCTGCTTATCTTGTTTTGGTTTTTCCTCTCCGCAGGAAAGAAGAAAGAAAGAGAATGCAGCAATTATAGTTATAGAAAAATTATTCTTCATACGCCCAATCAATAGAGTTTTTAGAATCTCTTATTACAAGACCCGCTTCTTTAAAATACTTTCTGATTTTATCAACTTTCTCATAATCTTTGACAGTTTTAGCGTCTTTGTAAAATTCAAGTAAACCTTCAATCAAAGATTCATTTTCACTAATTCCTTCTTCAACAAGACCAAGAATATTTTCGGTTATATTGATGAAGGTTTCCTTTACTTTATTTAAAGTTTCTGAAGTAATCTGATTGATGTTTAGTGCACCTGTTTGAAAACCATTAACTTTTTTCAATAGATTAAATAAGCCAGCAATGGTTATAGCCGTATTAAAATCATCATTCAGCCCTTCGAAGCAAGCATCTGATAGTTTTCTGAACTCTTGGTCCAAAGCTTCATTGCATGGGTCTGAAACTACTGGAGATTGATTTAAGTTTTTGATCAACTTTAAGCCATTTAAAAGTTTTTTATAGCCTTTTTGAGCCGCTATCAACGCTTCATTTGAAAAGTCTAGTGTGGATCTGTAATGTGCTTGCAGAATAAAAAACCTTATGGTCATAGGCGTATAAGCCTGCTTAAGCAAAGAATGTTTTCCGGAAAAAAGCTCATCCATGGTGATGAAGTTTCCGAGAGATTTGCCCATTTTTTGTCCATTAATGGTGATCATATTGTTATGCATCCAGTATTTTGCAGGTTCAGCATGATTCCCAGCTGTTGCTTGTGCTATTTCACATTCATGGTGAGGAAACATTAGGTCCATTCCACCTCCATGAATATCAAAATGCTTTCCAAGGTACTTAGTGCTCATTGCGGAACATTCAATATGCCATCCAGGGAATCCTTCTCCCCATGGAGACTGCCACTTCATAATGTGTTCCGGAGATGCTTTTTTCCAGAGAGCAAAATCAAGAGCGTTAGCCTTTCCAGAGCCATCAAGCTCTCTTGTTCCAGATATTAAATCATCTATAATTCTTCCTGAAAGCTTTCCATAATGGTTTGATTTGGAATATTTAACTACATCAAAATAGACCGAACCATCTACAACATAAGCAAAACCACTTTCTATGATTTTTTCAGTAAGATCAATCTGCTCAATGATATGTCCGCTTGCATGTGGCTCAATAGAAGGTGACAATACATTCATCTTGTTCATAATTCTGTGGTAAGCATCAGTATAATACTGAACAACCTCCATAGGTTCCAATTGCTCAAGTTTTGCCTTTTTTGCAATTTTATCTTCCCCTTCATCCGCATCATTTTCTAGGTGTCCTACATCAGTAATATTTCTTACATATCTGACTTTAAATCCGAGAAATTGAAGGTATCTGAAAACTATATCGAATGTTATTGCTGCTCTTGCATGACCTAGGTGAGGATCCCCATAAACTGTAGGGCCACATACATACATTCCCACATAAGGTGCAAGTATGGGTTCAAATATTTCCTTCTCTCTGGAAAGTGTATTGTAGATTTTTAACTCCTTATTCATCCTGCGAATTTAAATAAAACAAGGGTAATGACTCGATAAAAATTAATTTTCTATAAAAACGTTTGCAGAAATGGGGTAATGGTCAGAACCCCAGACAGAATCATGAGTATCAAATTCAACAAAATTGATTTGGCTCGAAGCAAATATATTGTCAATTCTTAAAAAAGAATATTTGCCTGAATAAGTAAATCCGAATCCATTTCCCTTTTCCTCAAATCCATTTTTCAGATGTTTGTTAAACTGTTCATAAACATAACTATAAGGCACATCATTAAAGTCCCCACACACCATTGTAGGATAAGGGCTATTTTTTACATGGTGAAGTATTTGTTTTAATTGTTCAGCTCTTTCGAGAGCTCCGTTTTTATATTTTCTAATTGAAGTAAATAACAGCTCTTTTTCAATTTGAGTGCCTGAAAAAATTTTTTGGTCTATATTCATTGATTGGAGGTGGATATTGTAAACCCGTAAAACTTTAGTTTTGCTTATTTTAATATCTGCAAATATGGCTTGATTGAAAGTACTGCTTTTAAATTTAACCTCTCCGGATTTTAGAATTTTATATTTGGAAAGTATTGCCAATCCTATTTTTTGAGGTGGAATATCATAATAAGGAATAATGCATGAGTTAGGGTAGCTTTTTTTAAAGATTTGAACTGTGTTCAGATCTTTTATACGATTGTTTGTGTAAAACTCCTGAATACAGACAATCTGAGCTCCACTATTTTTTATCCAGTTTATCGAATTCTGGGATTGCTTGATTTTGGGATGACTGTTATTATGATAAGCACTAAAGACCCGGACATTATAGCTTATTATGTTTATCTGCTCCTTATCTTTTTTATGTAAGCTTAATTGAAAGGTTCTACCTATATATTTGAAGCCAGCGAAAAGAAGTATGGATAAAAACAGGATTGATTTGGTATATTTTTTTTTAAAGAGATAAAAAATGATTAATAAGATATTAAATAGGATAAAAAAAGGGATTAATAAGGGGATGAAAATTAAAATATGAACCTTTTGTGGAGGAAATTCATTTGAAAGGTATACAAAAAGAATTCCCCCGAAGATTAGAACTGAAAAGAATAAATTTGCTGAAAACCAACTGCTTTTAACAGATTTCATTGAAAGTATTAATTCTGTAAATTAATTTTAATTTTAGGTAATATTTTTTGAAAAAAAAGAATTTTGGTTAATTTTGCATTGTTCAAATTTAGGATAAGTATGATTAAGAGGGGACATGGTCCCCTCTTTTATTTATAAATTTATTAATGAAGATAGAGGAGAAGATACTTCAGATTGCCGAAAAAAACCTTTCGAGTGATGATTTGTTCATAGTTGATTTAGTGATTACAGGTAATTCTGGTAGGCAAAAGATTAGCATAACTCTGGATGGTGATAAGGGAGTGGATATCGATACCTGTGCATATCTAAGTAGAAAGGTTGGAAACGAGATAGAAGAAACTAACTTAATTGATTCGGCCTATGTATTGGAAGTCTCTTCGCCTGGGGTAGATCAACCATTGAAATTAAAGAGGCAGTATTATAGGAATATTGGACGAAGAGTAAGTGTTACATTATTAGACGAAAGTCAAATAAATGGTCTGCTGAAAGAAGTTAATGAAAGGGAAATAGTCCTGGATGCAGAAAAGAAAGATAAAGCGTCAAAAAAAATTGTAATAGAAAGCTGTCAAATCGCTTTCAGTGATATTAAGAAAACAAATGTTCTAGTTTCATTTAAATAAAGAAATGGAGAGTTCAATATTAATCGAGTCATTTGCGGAATTTGCAAAATTTAAAAACATTGATCGTCCGACAATGATAAGGATTCTGGAAGATGTTTTCAGAACAATGATCAGGAAGAAATTTGTCACCGACGAAAACTTTGATGTAATTATCAATGTTGACAAAGGTGACCTGGAAATTTGGCGAATTCGTGAAATCGTTGATGATGAATTTGCTGAAGATAGTTTTGATTTTGATGAGAATAAACATATATCGCTCACTGATGCAAGAAAGATAGAGGCAGATTTTGAAGTGGGAGAGGAAGTTGCTGAAGAAGTGAAACTTATAGATTTTGGTAGGAGATTGGTAATGACTGCCCGCCAAACGCTTATTCAGAAGATTAAAGACCTTGAGAAGGATATTCTTTTTCAAAAGTATAAAGAAATAGTTGGCGAAATTATCGCTGGCGAAGTGTATCAGATTCTGAATAAAGAAGTTCTCTTATTAGATGGTGAAGGTAATGAACTTGTTTTACCAAGAAGTGAACAAATTCCTAAAGACAGATTCAGAAAAGGAGATAGTGCAAGAGCTATTGTCCATCGTGTAGAAATGCATAATGGCAATCCTAAAATTATACTATCCAGAACGTCCCCTGCTTTCCTTGAAAGGTTATTTGAAAGTGAAGTTCCTGAGGTTTATGATGGTTTGATTTCCATAAAGAAGGTAGTAAGAGAGCCAGGAGAAAGAGCGAAAGTGGCAGTAGAGTCTTATGATGATAGAATAGATCCTGTAGGAGCATGTGTTGGAATGAAGGGATCCAGAATCCACAGTATTGTTAGAGAGCTGGAAAATGAAAACATTGATGTTATTAATTTTACGGACAATCTGGAGCTTTATATTGCTAGAGCTTTAAGTCCTGCTAAGATTGGGAATATCAAAATTGATGGTGATGAAGGGCGAGTTTCTGTATTCTTAAAGCCGGATCAAGTATCGCTAGCAATAGGAAAAGGCGGCCAAAATATTAAACTGGCAAGTAAGCTTGTAGGTATGGAAATAGACGTGTTTCGCGAACTTTCAGAGCAGGAAGAGGAAGATGTTGATCTTTCAGAATTTAGCGATGAAATTGAATCATGGATTATTGAGGAGTTGAAAAGAGTTGGACTGGATACAGCAAAAAGTGTGTTGGCTCTTACAAAAGATGACCTTGTAAGAAGAACAGAACTAGAAGAGGAAACGATAGAAGATGTTCTTAGTATCCTGAAGCAAGAGTTCGAATAAAAATTACTTTTACAATTATTATTATTACAATATTAGGTAATGACTGAAGAAAAAATGATGAGGCTAAGCCAGGTGGCAAGAAAACTGAATGTAGGTTTATCTACAATTACAGAACACCTTGCTGCTAAAGGCTTTGAAATTGAAAATAATCCTAATTCAAAAATTACGCTTCAACAATTTAACTTGCTGATGAAAGAATTCGAATCTTCAGCATTAGATAAAAAAGAAGCGTCTGGTCTCACCATTGGTAAAAAACATTCTGACAATATTATCATTGAGTCGGAAAATACAGCTGAGAAAAGAGCTAAAGAAGAAGATGAAGAGTTCTTTATTAAAAATACAAGTTCAGAAAAAAGCAAACCGGCTGAAGAGCAGGTTGTCAAAACTGAACCTGTTAAAGAACAACAAGTAGAAGCACCTTCAGAATCAGACTTGTCAAAGGTAAAGCTTCAAGGAATAAAAGTTTTGGGGAAGATAGATCTTAATGAAAAGAAAAAGCCGAAACCTAAAATTGAAGAGCCGTCAGAAATAATTGAACCTAAGAAAGTTGTTGAACAACCTAAGGAAGTTAAAAAAATAGAGGAGCCGGTAACTGTAAAAGAAGAGCCTGCTCCCGTAAAACCGGTTCAGGAAGTTGCTGAAGTTAAGGAGCCCGTAAACCCAAAAGAGGAAGAAGAAGTTCCTCCTATAGCTCCTGAACCTAAGGAAACCAAGATTCCAGAAGTGCAGAAGGAAGAAAAAACAGTGGAGGAAACGGCAAAACCGGTTCAAGTGACTGAAGAATTAATCACAAAACCTCAGCAAATGGCACCGGTTGTTAAACCACAGGAGGAAGAGGAATTAATAAAGGCTAAGGCAGATACTTTAAAAGGTCTTACTGTAATGGGTAAGATAGAATTGCCGGATAAGCCTAAGAAAAAGGATAATAAACCTGTTGCCTCTTCTGATGACAAAGACAAAAAGAAACTTAAGAGAAAGCGTAAAAGGCTCAGAATCCCAGGGAAGGAAGGACAACCTACTGTTCAGGCAGGAGGATCTCCTCAGACTCAATCCGGAACTGGAACAACAGTAAGAGACAATAGACCTGGAAATGCAAATAGACCCGGGAATGCTAACAGGGATAATAATAACAGAAACAAAAACTTTAAGAAGCCAGTTGTAAAAGAGGAGGTTTCTGATAAACAGATTCAGGATCAAATCAAAGCTACACTTGCAAAATTAAGCGGAAACAAAGGGCCTGTTAATAGAGCAAAATACAGAAAGGATAAAAGATCTGCATTTGCTGAGGCGGAAGAGGAAAGGATGCTTCATGAGCATGAGCAATCTAAAGTACTTAGAGTTACAGAATATATTTCTGCAAACGACTTGGCTGTCATGATGGAAGTTTCTGTTAATCAGGTGATTTCTACATGCCTTAGTTTAGGGATGTTTGTCTCTATAAACCAAAGGTTAGATGCGGAAGCAATTACTGTGATTGCTGATGAATTCGGATACTCTACAGAGTTTATCTCAAGTGATGATGAAGAAATCATTACTGAAGCTGAAGATCATCCGGAAGACATGATTGAAAGAGCTCCTATAGTAACAATTATGGGACACGTCGATCACGGAAAGACCTCACTTCTTGATTATATAAGAAAAACCAAAGTAGTACAAGGTGAAGCCGGAGGTATTACTCAGCACATTGGGGCATATAACGTGACTACAGACTCGGGTAAGAAAATTACCTTCCTGGATACTCCAGGCCACGAAGCGTTTACCGCGATGCGTGCCAGAGGAGCTAAAATCACGGACATTGTAATTATAGTTGTAGCTGCAGACGATAGTGTGATGCCTCAAACCAAAGAAGCAATTAACCACGCTATGGTTGCTGGTGTACCAATAGTTATCGCCATTAACAAGGTTGATAAACCTACAGCTAACCCAGATAAAATAAAAGAAGAACTTGCTAAGGAAAATATCCTTGTAGAAGATTGGGGTGGAAAATATCAGTGTGAATTAATATCTGCGAAGAGTGGACAAGGAATATCTGAGTTGTTGGATAAAGTTTTATTGGAGGCGGAAATTCTGGATTTAAAAGCAAATCCTAATAGGAATGCTTCGGGTACTATTGTAGAAGCTTCTTTGGATAAAGGTCGTGGTTATCTGGCTACAGTTCTTGTTCAGAGTGGTTCCCTTAGCGTTGGAGATGTTGTAGTAGCGGGGGCTCACTATGGAAAAGTGAAGGCAATGACTGACCATAGAGGTGTTAAAGTGAAAAAGGCTGGTCCATCTACTCCTGTTCAGTTACTTGGTTTAAATGGAGCTCCTCAGGCTGGTGATAAATTCCACGTTATGGGGTCTGAAAGGGAGGCAAGAGAGATCGCAACTAAGAGAGAACAATTGCTTCGTGAGCAAAGCATACGTACGAGAAAACATATTACACTTGATGAAATTGGAAGAAGACTTGCAATTGGAAACTTCAAAGAACTTAATATAATCGTAAAAGGTGATGTGGATGGTTCAGTAGAGGCTCTTTCAGACTCATTGCTTAAACTTTCTACTCCAGAAATTCAGGTTAGAATTATCCATAAAGCAGTTGGTGCAATTTCGGAATCTGATGTGTTGCTTGCATCGGCTTCAGACGCAATCATTGTTGGTTTCCAGGTAAGACCAACTACTACTTCGAGAAAGCTTGCTGATCAGGAAGAAATTGAGATCAGACTTTACTCCATCATCTATGATGCAATCAATGAGGTGAAAGATGCTATGGAAGGTATGCTTGAACCGAAACTTGAAGAGGTTGTCGTAGCCAATGTTGAAGTTAGGGAGACATTTAAAATTTCAAAAGTTGGTACTATCGCAGGATGCTATGTGACTGATGGTACGATCAGAAGACAAAATAAAGTAAGAGTAGTAAGGGATGGTATCGTGGTTCATACAGGAAAGCTTGATTCATTGAAAAGATATAAAGATGATGTTAGTGAAGTGAAATTTGGATACGAGTGTGGATTAAGCTTCCAAGGCTTTAATGATTTACAAGTAGGAGATATCGTAGAGGCATTCGAAGAGAAAGAAACAAAACGTACTTTATAATTTTTGAAAAAGTTATATGTAAAAAATAAAATAAAAAGCCCCTAATTGGGGCTTTTTATTTGTTTACAATTTGATGTTAATTATAATTAGATTGAATTCATTTTTTCTTTTGTCTTTTGAAGTTGGCGCTTCAGGTTTTCATAAACTAGGTCAATAGCCTCTTCAAATGAAGCAGCCTGCTCTTTTGCCATTATAGATGTTCCTGGGAGAAAAAGTTTAACGTGCACAGACTTATTGCCCTTGACATCGTCAGTTTCGATGCGAAGGTAAACATCTCCTTCAGTGATTCTATCATAAAAAGTTTCAAGTTTGTCCAGTTTTTTCTGAATAAAATCTAGCAACTTTTTGTCTGCGTCGAAATGGATAGATTGCATTTGAAGTTTCATAGTTATATAATTTAAAGTTATCAATCATGCTTTTGGATGAGCCTGCTCAAAAATAGCTTTGAGCTTATCCAGAGAATTATGAGTATAAACCTGAGTTGCGGCAAGACTGCTATGCCCCAACAAATCCTTAATAGCATTCAAATCGGCTCCTTTATTGAGAAGGTGAGTAGCAAATGTATGTCTCAAAACATGAGGGCTTCTTTTTTCCAAAGTAGGTATCATGTCAAGATAGTTTTTTACCGTGCGGTAAATAAACATCGGATAGCTTTGGTCTCCCTTGTCTGTTATAATTAAATATTCATTTGGCCTTTCAATCACCTTTTCTCTCTCCTTCTTATATATACTAATAAGATTCATAAGGTTTTCGTTCAGAGGGATGATACGCTCCTTGTTCCCTTTCCCTTTGATTTTGATAATACGCTCAAACTTGTTGATGTGTTCTTCTTTTATAGAAATAAGTTCAGATAAACGAATGCCAGTTCCATAAAGAAGTTCAAGAACAAGTTTATCTCGTAGTCCATAAAAGTCTTCAGAGAAAATAAATTGATCAAGAAGTTTCAATATGTCATTTTCCTCAATAAAATGAGGCAATTGTTTATTTATTTTTGGAGCTTTAAGACGGAGAGTAGGGTCTTTCTGAATTGCATTTTGCTTAAGTAGGAATTTATAGAAAGATCTGAGGCAAGCGATTTTTCTATTTATTGATTTGGCTGTGATTTCGTTTTCTGCTAGTGTAACAATCCAAGATCTGATTATCTGGTAAGAGGCTTCAGAAAGGCACGATAATCCATAACTGTCCTTGGAAAAGGCAGAAAATTGAGTGAGGTCATTCTGATATGAAACAAAGGTATGATTGCTATACCTTTTTTCATATCTTATATAATTTAAATACGATTCTATCATATTAGTACTACCTGAAGATCAGGTAATACTAAACATAATAAAAAAAAACTTATTTCAAAAGGAAGAAACTATATAGTTTCTTGTTCATTAAGTTTTTGTCTGTAGATAGCTCTGATTTTTTCAGCTCTTTTTGAAACAGATTTTTTCTCGTAATAGCTTCTTGCGCGAAGTTCTTTCAATACGCCTGTTCTTTCGAATTTCTTTTTAAATCTCTTAAGAGCTTTATCTATTGACTCGTTTTCTTTTACGTTGATGATAATCATTTATTTTCAATTTAAGGGATGCAAATATAAGTAATTATTCACAAATATTCACTTGTATTGATTTAAATTTTTAATTTATTAGATTTTTACTTATAACTATTTTTTGAATTTCTGAAGTTCCTTCACCTATCGTACAAAGCTTTGCGTCTCTGTAAAATTTTTCTACCGGGAAATCCTTTGTATATCCATATCCTCCAAAAATCTGTACAGCTTCATTGGCGATTTTTACTGCCACCTCTGATGCATAGTATTTGGCCATTGCAGCTTCCTTAGTCATGTGCATTCCTTTGATTTTCATATCTGCCGCTTTATAGGTAAGGAGGTTTGCAGCCTCAATTTCGGTAGCCATTTCTGCGAGTTTAAATGAAATTCCCTGGAAGGAAGCAATAGGTTTGTTGAACTGATGACGTTCCTGAGAATATTTCAAGGCTGCATCAAAAGCACCTTCTGCAATTCCAAGGCTTAAAGCTGCAATTGATATTCTTCCTCCATCTAGAACTTTCATTGCTTGTACAAAGCCATCGCCTTTATTACCAAGCATTTGGTCCTTATGGACTCTTACATTATCAAATATAAGCTCTGTTGTTTCGGATGCCCGCATTCCCAGTTTATTTTCTTTTTTCCCTGCACTAAATCCCGGAGTGCCTTTTTCAATAATAAACGCAGTAGAGCACCTGTGCTCTCCCGGATTTCCTGTTCTTGTTATAACTACAGCAATATCTCCGGATTTACCATGGGTAATAAAGTTTTTGGATCCATTTATTATCCAATAATCTCCATCCTGAACGGCAACAGTTCTCATATTGCCTGCATCAGAGCCAGTATTGGGCTCGGTCAGGCCCCATGCTCCTATAAATTCTGCTGAAGCAAGTTTGGGCAAATATTTCTTCTTTTGATCTTCATTACCGAAAGATAAAATATGGCCGGTGCAGAGGGAATTGTGGGCAGCCACTGAAAGTCCGATTGACCCATCAATTTTGGATATTTCCTTGATTGCAGTAATGTATTCAAAATATGAGAATCCTGACCCTCCATATATTTCAGGTACTAAAACCCCCATTAATCCCAATTCTCCCAGTTTTTTAAAGAGGGGAACAGGGAACTCCTGTTTTTCATCCCATTCCAATACATGAGGTTTTATGCTTTTCTGGCCAAAATCTTGTATCATCTTGGCTATCATTTGTTGGTTTTCGTTGAAGTCAAAATTCATACTCTAAAAATATTTTTTTTTTATAAACGTTGTATTATTTTAATTTGTTGAGAAAAAATTGAACTTTTGGTTCAAATTGGGAAAAAAGTATTTCCAACATTGTACCTCTTGATAAAGTTATAAAAAAGTAATGCTATCTTAGCAAAAGGAATTATATTGAATTTTTGGTAAACCGTTAACTTTATAATCATGAAAATTACAGTTGTAGGAACAGGGTATGTGGGTTTAGTAACAGGAACCTGCTTTGCTGAAACAGGCAATTTTGTGACATGCGTCGATATTGATGAGCAAAAGGTCTGCAAAATGAAGGAGGGTATTGTGCCAATCTATGAGCCAGGCCTTGATATAATGTTTGAAAGAAACATTAATGAAGGAAGGTTAACTTTTACGACAAAACTCGAAGACGCAATTGAAGGAGCAGAAGTAATATTTTTGGCTTTACCAACACCTCCCGGTGCGGATGGGGCTGCTGATTTGAGCTTTATCTTAAAGGTAGCTGAACAGTTAGGCTCATTAATTAAAGATTATGTTGTTGTTATAGATAAAAGTACTGTACCGGTTGGGACTGCTAAAAAAGTAAGACAAAAAATTGCAATGAATTGCAATTGTGAGTTTGATGTAGTGTCTAATCCGGAATTTTTAAGAGAGGGGGTTGCTATTGAAGATTTTATGAAGCCGGATCGTGTTGTAATCGGAACGTCTTCTGAAAGAGCCAAAAAACTTATGGAAAAGTTATATGCACCATTTGTAATGCAGGGAAACCCTATCCACATTATGGACGAAGAGTCCGCAGAACTTACAAAGTATGCTGCTAATGCATTTCTTGCAATGAAAATTTCATTTATGAATGAAATAGCAAACCTTTGCGAAAAAGTTGGTGCAAATGTGGATATGGTCAGAATGGGGATTGGTACCGATAAAAGAATTGGTAACAGATTCTTATTCGCCGGTGTGGGGTATGGTGGAAGCTGTTTTCCAAAAGATGTTAAAGCTCTTGTTAAAACAGCAAAAGACAATAACTACGACTTTAAAATTCTGAATGCAGTTGAAGATATCAATGAAATTCAGAAAACCATTATGATTCCTAAGATTAAAAATTTCTTTAAAGGGAATCTTATGGGAAAAAGAATAGCAATCTGGGGACTTGCTTTTAAACCTAATACTGATGATATCAGAGAAGCACCTGCTTTATATATCATTAATTCCCTATTGGCAGAAGGAACTGAAATTGTTGCATTTGATCCGGAAGCTATGGATAATGTGAAAAAGATCATGGGTGACAGGATTACTTTTGTCGATAACCAATACGATGCTTTACTTAAAGCTGATGCTTTAGTTATTGTTACAGAATGGCCGGCATTCCGTACCCCTGACTTCCCAAAAATGATTCAGAGAATGAATGCGAAAGTAATTTTCGACGGAAGAAACGTATTCAAAACAGAACAAATGAAAGAACTGGGCTTCCATTATGAATCTATAGGTAGAGAAAAAGTAACAAGAGATTCTAAGCCTGGAGAAAAAATTACCATTAGCAAGGATAAAATTATTGAAAACTAAGAAGTTTCTTATAAATGTATAATAAAGCTACAACAAATAAAAGAGTTTTAGTTACCGGAGGTGCCGGCTTTTTAGGGTCACATCTTTGTGATAGATTTATCGCAGAAGGTTACCACGTAATAGCAATGGACAACCTTATTACTGGAAATTTAAGAAATATAGAACACTTGTTTCATTTACCACAATTTGAATTCTATAATTGTGATGTTTCGAAATTTGTGCATGTTCCTGGCAATCTGGATTATATTCTTCATTTCGCTTCTCCGGCCAGTCCGATTGATTATCTCAAAATTCCTATTCAAACTTTGAAAGTGGGTTCATTAGGAACACACAATCTTTTAGGTTTAGCTAGAGCTAAAAAGGCAAGAATCCTTGTAGCTTCAACTTCCGAAATTTATGGTGACCCACACGTTCACCCTCAAAATGAGGATTATTGGGGAAATGTTAACCCTATTGGTCCTAGGGGAGTTTATGATGAGGCTAAAAGATTTCAGGAAGCTATCACTATGGCTTATCATACTTTTCATGGCCTTGAAACAAGAATAGTGAGAATCTTTAATACCTACGGACCTAGAATGCGATTAAATGATGGAAGAGCACTTCCTGCTTTCGTAGGTCAGGCGATCAGAGGCGAAGATCTCACGGTATTCGGTGACGGATCTCAAACAAGATCATTCTGCTACGTGGATGACCTGGTAGAAGGTATTTACCGATTATTATTAAGCGATTATGTATATCCTGTAAATATTGGTAATCCGGATGAGATTACTATTAAGGAATTTGCAGAAGAAATTATAAAATTAACGGGTACGTCTCAGAAAATAATTTATAAGCCTTTACCAACGGATGATCCTAAACAACGAAGACCGGATATCAGCAGGGCTAAAGAAATTCTTGGATGGGAGCCTAAAATATCCAGATCCGAAGGGCTAAAGGTAACTTATGATTACTTCAAAAATTTACCTTCTGAAGAGTTGAAAACAGAACCTAAGGAATTTTCGAATTATTCGAAGTAGTCTTTTGATAGGAATATCATTTATAATTAAAAAGTCCTGCCAGCTTTTGCTGGCAGGCTAATTTAAAGAATGGACTTTAATATATATGATGATATTGTAGCCAGGAGAAAGAGTTTATGTGTGGTTGGGCTAGGATATGTTGGTCTGCCAATTGCATTGGAATTCGCCAGAAAAACTAATGTTGTCGGATTTGATATAAACGCAAATCGGATCGGTCTAATGAGACAAGGTATAGACCCAAGTGGCGAATTAGCCAGAGAAGATTTTTTGGAAAAAAGTATCATTTTTACTCATTCAGTTGAGGATCTCAAGGAGGTGAATTTTTTTATTGTGGCAGTTCCTACTCCTATAGATACATTCAACCATCCAGATCTTAAACCATTAATAGCTGCTTGTAACACTGTTGGGAAAGTACTGAAAAAAGGCGACTATGTGGTGTTTGAATCTACTGTTTACCCAGGTTGTACTGAGGAAGATTGTATTCCAATCCTGGAAAAAATTTCTGGCTTAAAGTTTAATGAAGATTTTAAAGTTGGTTATTCCCCGGAAAGAATAAATCCGGGAGACAAAGAACATACTCTTTCTAAAATTATTAAAGTCGTTGCGGGATCTGATGATCAAGCAAAGGATGAAATTGCTAAAATTTATGCTCTTGTTGTTGAAGCAGGAATTCATAAAGCATCTTCAATTAAAGTCGCAGAGTCTGCCAAAATTATTGAAAATACCCAGCGAGATCTCAATATTGCACTGATGAATGAGCTTTCAATTATTTGTGATAAACTTGGAATCAATACCTTTGAGGTACTTGAAGCGGCAGCAACTAAATGGAATTTTTTAAAATTTACTCCCGGATTGGTTGGGGGGCATTGTATAGGTGTAGACCCTTATTATCTAACTCATAAAGCTAAATCATTAGGGTATAATCCGAATGTGATTCTGAGTGGCAGGTCAATAAATGATAATATGGGCGCTTATATAGCAAAGAAAACTATTCAGCTCCTGATTAAAAAAAATAAAAATATTAACCAGAGTAAGGTTTTGATTATGGGGGCTACATTTAAGGAAAATGTAGAGGATATAAGGAACTCAAAAGTCGTGGATGTGATCAGAGAATTAAGGTCATTTTCTCTGATTGTTGATATTATAGACCCTCATGCATCTTCTGAAGATTTTGAGCTTGAGTATGGAATCAGCATCAATCAAAAACCGGTAGGGCCATATGATGCCGTTATTATGGCGGTGGCACATAAAGAATATACATCTCTCGATCTTTCCTATTTTAGTAAATTAATGGATCAGAATTCAGTCTTTATCGATTTAAAAGGAATGTATCGAAATCAATTTAAAAATTTGACATATTGGAGTTTATAAAGAACATCTATGAAAACCTTTAGTAAAAAGATATTGATAACAGGAGGAGCCGGATTTATCGGATCTCATGTTGTAAGGCTATTTGTAAATAAATATCCTGATTATATGATTTATAATCTTGATAAACTTACTTATGCAGGAAACCTTGCAAACCTTACAGATGTAGAAAAGGCGCCAAACTATAAGTTTGTGAAAGGTGACATCGTAGATACGGGATTCATATCAGCCCTTTTTAATGAAAATAAGTTTGATGGAGTAATCCACCTGGCTGCGGAAAGCCATGTAGATAGATCCATTGAAAATCCAATGGAATTTATTTTTACCAATATCGTCGGAACAGTTAATCTTTTAAATGCTGCTAAAGGTATTTGGAAAGACAACTATGACGGAAAGGTGTTTTACCACGTTTCTACAGATGAAGTATATGGTTCTCTTCATGATGGAGGATTCTTTACAGAGACAACATCATACGATCCACAATCTCCATATTCGGCATCAAAAGCAGGTTCTGATCATTTCGTAAGGGCTTATCATAATACATATAAAATTCCTGTTTTAGTAAGTAATTGCAGCAATAACTATGGCCAGAATCAATTTCCTGAAAAGCTCCTGCCATTGATGATTAATAATATTATTAACAAGAAGCCATTACCTGTTTATGGCAAAGGTGAGAATGTCAGAGACTGGCTTTATGTGGTAGATCATGCCAGAGCTATCGATGTTATCTTTCATAAAGGGAAGATAGGTGAAACATATAATATAGGAGGTAATAATGAATGGAAGAATATTGACATTGTTAAGCTAGTATGTAAAGTAATGGATCAAAAACTGGGAAGAGCGTCTGGCGAATCAGAATCGCTCATCACCTACGTTAAAGACAGAGCCGGTCATGATTTGAGATATGCTATTGATGCTACTAAGATAAAGCAGGAGCTTGGGTGGGAGCCTTCACTTCAGTTTGAAGAAGGCCTTAATATTACAGTTGACTGGTACCTTAATAATCAGGAGTGGCTTGAAAATGTGACTTCCGGAGCTTATCAGAATTATTATCAACTACAATATAGTTCAAAATTCTAAGGATGTTTCAAACTCCCTTTCATAAAGAAAATTTAAGTAAATGCAGTTTCCTGGTAACAGGTGGTGCCGGATTTATAGGGTCTAATCTGGTAGAGTATTTACTTAAGTATAACGCAGGAAAAGTAAAAGTTCTGGATAACTTATCTACAGGATTTTACCATAATATTGCTGCGTATGAAGATAATCCTTCATTTGAGTTTATTGAAGGGGATATTAGAAATTCTGAAACTTGCCAAAAAGCTTGTGAGGGGGTTGATATCGTTTTTCATCAGGCTGCTTTAGGCTCTGTCCCGAGAAGTATTAATGATCCGATAACTTCTAATGAAGTTAATGTTAACGGATTTTTAAATATGCTTGTCGCGGTCAAAGATCAATCTGTTAAAAGGATGGTATTTGCTTCTTCTTCATCTGTATATGGAGATAATCAGGATCTTCCAAAACTGGAAGGTAAAGTGGGGAATGCGCTGTCTCCTTATTCGGTTACCAAGAAAATCAATGAAATGTATGCCGATGTTTTTTCTAAAATTTATGGCATAAACTTAATTGGCCTGAGATATTTTAATGTATTCGGTCCCCGGCAAAATGTTCAGGGTGCATATGCAGCTGTGATACCAAGGTTTATAGAAGCATTTTTAACAGGGGGCAAAGTTATATTTCATGGAGATGGTAGTCAAAGCAGGGATTTCACTTTTGTAGAAAATGCAGTACAGGCAAATATCAAGGCAGCATTTACGGATAATCCAAAGGCGTTGAATACTATTTATAATGCAGCTTTTGGAGATACTATTTCTTTGGTCGGTGTTTTTAAAAAATTACAGGAAATTTCTGGGAACAAAGAAATCCAACCTGAAATTCATCCAAAACGGGTAGGCGATATTCAGGATAGTCTGGCAAATATAAGCAAAGCAAAAGCGCTACTTGGTTATGAACCTGCAATAAAAGTTTCTCAAGGACTGGAAATTACATACAACTGGTATAAGTTTAATCTGGAATCAATAAAAAAATAACAAAATGAAAGGTATAATTCTTGCCGGAGGGTCTGGTACACGATTACATCCATTGACGCTTGCTGTAAGCAAACAGCTTATGCCGGTTTATGATAAACCAATGATATATTATCCTCTATCAATCCTAATGTTGGCAGGAATCAAGGATATCCTTATCATTTCAACACCTCATGATATGCCCAACTTCAAGAAACTCTTAGGTGATGGTAAAAATCTGGGTTGTACTTTTAGCTATGCAGTTCAAGAAACGCCTAACGGTCTTGCTCAGGCTTTTGTAATTGGTGAGTCATTTATTGGTAATGATAAAGTAGCGCTAATTTTAGGAGATAATATTTTTTATGGGTCTGGATTAAGTAATTTATTGTTTAAAAATAATGATCCTGATGGAGGAGTTGTATTTGCCTACCATGTCCAGGATCCTGAGCGATATGGTGTCGTAGAATTTGACAAAAACAACAAAGTTCTATCTATAGAAGAGAAGCCTTTGCAACCTAAATCTAATTTTGCAGTACCTGGGTTATATTTTTATGACAATCAGGTAGTAGAAATAGCAAAATGTCTTGAGCCTAGTCCAAGGGGTGAATATGAAATCACTGATGTTAATAAAGCTTATCTTGAGATGGGAAAGTTAAAAGTAGGTATTCTTGACAGAGGAACGGCTTGGCTTGATACAGGGACATTTCCTTCATTAATGGCGGCAGGGAATTTCGTTCAGGTAATTGAAGAAAGGCAGGGATTAAAAATTGGCTGTATTGAAGAAGTTGCATACAGAATGAATTTTATAAATGATGAAGGGTTAGAAAAACTAGCGAAGCCTTTATTGAAGAGTGGTTATGGAACCTATCTTCTGGACCTTTTAAAAAATAAATCCTGATAATAATCCACAGATTATAATAATGGGAGGAGGAACTTTCGTGAATTGAAGTAAGCAGAAGGTTCCTCCCATTATAAAATAACTCACAATATTACCTTGCAAGGGCTGAAACAGAATTATAGCAGTTGCAGTAACAATACCAGCACTCACGGCATTTATCCCTTCAAGTGAAGCTCTTACTGCTCTATATTTTTTTAACCTGTCCCAAAAACGGATTATAAAGAAAATCATAATGGTACCAGGCAAAAAAATACCTGCAGCAGCTACTACGGCTCCTAATATCTCTCCCCCAAGACCAAATTCCCTCATAGATAATGCACCAACAAATGAACTAAATGCAAATAAAGGTCCTGGTAAAATTTGAAGTAGAGCGAAGCCAGAAAGAAATTCTTCATGTGTCAGGTATTGTTTCTGATCAAAAACAACAAATTCTTTATAAAGCATTGCACTTAATGCTTGACCTCCACCAAAAATAAGACTGCCGTTTCTGAAAAAGTTTTCAAAAAGTCTGATTGGCAGTGCATTTGTCATTTTACCAAGCAATGCCGCTCCGATAAATATTCCAGCAAAAAGAAAAAAGTTAGACCATTCTATTTTTTTCAGACTAGCGCTTTCTTCTATGGGCTGTTTCTTAAAACGAAAAGAAGTAGTAAAGCCTCCTAATATAAGGCAAATAGGAAATATCGCCGGGGTTTGAATAAAATAACAAACTACAGCTGATATGATAAAGAGTACTATACTTGTCTTGGTTTTTACTGTTCCACTGCTGATTTTATAAGCAGCTGATGCTACAAAGCCAACAGCCATAGGTTGAATAAATCTTGTAAAGTATAATGGAATGCTTTCATTTTGTAAATAGGAAATTGCAATTGCTGCAATTGTCATAATTGTCACGGTAGGCAAGATCCAGCAAAGTAAGGTAAGAAAGGCAAGCCTGGGACCTCCAATTTTAAATCCAATAGCAGTAAGCGTTTGTGTTGAGGCTGGTCCTGGCAAAATCTGACAAAATGAATTCAATTCTATTAATTCTGCTTCCGTTAGATAGCCTCTTTTTTTTACTAAAATATTAAAAAATAAGGCCAAATGAGCTTGAGGTCCTCCAAAAGCGGATAGTGAAAGGAGAAAAACATCTTTTAAAAAAATAAGATGTCTTACTTTTTTAATTGAAATAGAGCTTTCGGTTTTATGTAATGGAACCTCAGGAAGCAATGGAGTCGATGGGATTTTTTAACTTTTAAACTTAAATATAGTTATTTCGGAGAAATTTTAATCTCATAAACAATCAAACTACTCTTATATGATAAAGTTTAATTTTAATTTGGCAGTGCTACTCTGCCTTTTTTTAATCTCATGCGATTCTCAAAATGGAAAATCGAAGGAAGCTGAAAACGTAGATACAATTGCTGCAGATAATATTTCGGCTGATAAAGAAGGAGCTGAAAATGATACTGCTGGTCTATTGAAAAGTGGGGAACTTACATTAAGACCTTTGGTCCAATCTCCGGATTTTCCTGATGCTATTCTGGAATTGAACAAACCGGAGGAAAATGGGAAATTAAAACCTGGAAAGGTGGAATTTGATTATGAGATAAAAAATTATGAGCTAAAAGGTCAGACCTCTGGTTTTTGTCAGGAAAAATGTGCCAATTCCAAAGATGGACAGCATATTCACCTGATATTAAATAACGAGCCCTATATAGCTAAATATGAACCAAAGTTTGAAGAAGAGTTGAAAGAAGGTCACTATGTAGCTTTATCCTTTCTTTCACGTTCTTATCATGAAAGTTTAAAACAGAGACAGGCATATGATTTACGCCAGTTTGTAGTTGGTAAGGCTGCTAATAAAAATATAGATTTGACTCAGCCAATGTTATTCTATAGCAGACCTAAAGGAGAGTATGTAGGTAATGATACAAAAAATATTCTGTTGGATTTCTATCTCGTAAATACCGATTTAGCCGAAAATGGCAATAAGGTGAAGGCTACGATAAACGGAAACGAATTTACAATAACTCAATGGAAACCATATTTAATTGAAGGTTTGCCAATGGGGGAGACGAAAATAAAACTTGAATTGTTGGATAAGGAAAATAAGCCAGTTAAAGCGCCTTTTAATCCGGTAGAAAGGAAGATAACTTTAAAACAAGCTGCAAGTTAAATGAATGGAAATATAGAGGCACCTTATAAAGTGCCTCTTATTTTAGTTTAGTGCAGAACTTCTCTTAAAATCTTAACTGACTTTAATTCGCCAAAATTTTCAATATGTTTGTTGAAAAACTGAAGAAGGATTTCGAGTAGCCTTTGACGGACTGAATTCGATATTTTTACAGGCTCAAAAAAATCTGATCCTATAAATTGATTTATTTTAGCTTCCTCTTCTTTAGTAAGAATTATGGCTGTTGAAGTAATTATATCTTTGGCAGATGAAGGGAAAATACCATGAAAGGAGGAAAGCTGAAATAGAAAATGAATATGAAAATTTTCATAATCTGATTCTAAAGAATCAAGGATAATAAGACTTTTATGCAAAAAGAAGAATAAGTCTTTATTGGCCTCTTCTTCCTTTAGTGTTTTAATTAAAACTTCTGCAATCATTAATGCGATCGTGGTCTTCTTTAGGTCATATGGAAGACTTTTATACGGCTGACTGCAATGTATTTCTGAAATTCTGTTCAGATTGATATTATGTTTCTTGTAAACAATTAAATCAAGAATAGTGAGGGGCTGGAAAAGTGCAATTTTACTTTTGCTTTTGCTTCTAACCCCATTTACTATATAGCTTTGAATGCCTAACTCGCTAGTATAAATTTTGGCTATAACAGAACTTTCTTTATACTTAATGAAGTTTAATACTATTGCTTCAGTTTTTACAAGCATTATTCAATTACAGCGATTTTTGCTACCATTGATTCTTCTCCGTTTTCTGAAGAAGAAAATACCAGGTAAGTTCCTGTTTCAGCTTTTTTACCGTTGTAATTCTTCCCGTTCCAAGTTGCAGTACCTCCGGCAGCTTTTGTCTGGAAGATAAGGTTTCCGTAAATGTCTGTTATTTTAACATTTGCATTTTTGGCCAGGCCTGAAATGCCTACTGTCCCTGAAAATCCTGGTGGTATAGGGTTTGGGAAGATTTTTACGTCTTTAAATTGATCAGTGCCTTCTGAAGATTCTCCGCGGAAAGAAATAAGCCCTTTGGATGTTGCAATAAAGACTTCTCCTGTGTTTTCCATAATTGCAACATCATTGATGATGTTGGAAAGGAGTGGACTGTTGTCAACAGTAAAATGATGAATTACTTCAAGGCCTGTTTCACTGAGGAGCCAAAGGCCGTTTTCTGTACCTATCCATTTTCGGTTACCACCATCAACTTTGATGCAATTGATAGTTTCCTGGTATAAAAGAGGATAGCCTTCATATATTGGCTTGACAGCGTCTACAGTAGCAGAAGTAAGTACAGAAGATGCATTGTAGATAATTCCAATGCCCTCAGTAGTTCCTATCCACATATCTCCTTTTTTGTCTTCTGCCATGCTTGTTATTATATTTTGGGGTAGACCACCTTTCCCGGGTGTATTATCCAGATAGCGATATTTATTTGTTTTTTCATTAAAAATAATCAATCCTTTAAACTTGTTCTGATTCATTCTTATCCATTTCTGGTTATAGCTGTCGATCAGTAATTCAATGTTGTGTGTGATATCATCAAGTGGGATAATATAATTTTTCCAAACAGAATCTTTGCTGAGTGCATGAAGCGCAAATGAGGTGGATGATGGAAGGAAACTGTTGAGAATCCACAATGTTCCGTTCTTGTCTACCTTTGCGTCTGTCGTCAGAACAAATGAAGAATGTCCTCCCCAAGGGTCTATTATTGGAGTATTGGTCGGATTGTATATGGTAGTTTGATTATTTTTTACTTCTAAAATACCGTTACCATAGGAGGCGAAGTATAATTTTCCATTGAAAGGGTTATATGTACTATGTATAATATCTGCAACATTTGATATGTTTCCAGAACTGGTCCATGTGTTATTTTCAAAGATATTGTATTGACCGGCTATGTCGGCTTTGAGGTAGCTGGAATTATAACCTCCACCACAAACTACGATTTTATCTCCATAAGCATCAACTTTGAAGGCATTCTCGCTTAAAGGTGAGTTTATCTGGAATGATTGGATGGTACCATTGGAAACTTTAAATAAGCCTCCACCTTCCTGATCTGCTACCCATAAATTACCGGCTTTGTCAAAAGAGGCCTCTTTCGGGAAGTTATATGGACTTCCCGTCTTCACTTCATAACTCCCCAAGTTTTCAACTATCAAAAGATAGTCATTCATACAACATAGAAGTTTATTCCCGCTTAAGTTAACCGTGGAAAGCTCTCTGTTATAAGATGGAAGGTCTGTTTTTTGCCATTTTTGGTCGGTATAATAATAAAAATCGCCATTAGAAGTTCCTGCTATCATAATCCCATTCAGGTAGTTTATAGTCCTGATAGATGATGGAATTCCGTCTTGAGTTTGAAATATATACCAGTTGGAATAGTCAAGAAGATTGATGGTTGTTGAAATGCGTCCAACCATAAGTCCTTTGTCGGTTGCAGCGTATAAACTATCCTTATTCTGGTTAAGTGAGCTAGTGTACACTTTTAAGGTGCTTCCGTTGGGGCCAATATTTGTATAAGATTCCTTTACTTCTTTTTTCTTGAGGTTTATAATTATTAATCCAAAATCTGTAGAAAGGTATGCAAACTCATTGTTGAAATTAATATGGTTAATGGCCTTACTTCCAATAATTGTTTTATTTTTCAGCTCACTCAAATTATAAATTGACCCATCCTTCTCAATAATATCAATATTGGCATCAGCGTAGGTTATGACTGTTTGGCCGGTGTAATCATTATGTTTGATGCTGGTGTAATCAACACCAGTGAGTCCATCAATTTTTGATAAAGGAGAAATACTGTTGTCTGTCTGGTCAACTACCGCCAGACTTCTGGGAGTGGCTGTGGCGTAAACTTTATTGCCTGCAACTGTAACTCCAGTCCAGTAATTATAAGGTAAGTGAGTTCTCCAGCTACCCAGTGGGATGGAAGACTGAGCGTGTGATTTTCCTGTTTGTATTAAAAGACAAAGAAAGATTAAAAGTATAAATCTAGATTTCATAATAAAAAGACATCAGCCCAAATATAACTTCGAAAAACAATAATTATTACATTCGCCTAAAAAGGAAAAGTGAATATTTTTTTTCAAATTTGATAAAATCCTGGTTTTATATAAAAAAATAAACCGAAATCCGTTTTATAAAATAAAGAGTCGAGTATGTCTGTAAGAGTTAATTTACCTAAAAGTGAGTCTTATTCAGTTGCATTAGCTGAAAAGCTTACTTCTGAATTTTTCTCTAATAATTTAACTATATCTGGCAGTCAGATAGTCCGATTTTGTAAAATTGATCAGGTTAATTTTTTTGTGTTAAAAGTTTTAATGGATAAGTGGAAGGAGGAAACTACCAAACTTAGGAGTCCATATTTTGATTATGAAAATGAAGAAGTCAAAAACGGAGTAGAAGTTTTTTTGAATATTCTTTCAAACCATATCCTAATAAAAAAGGAATTTTTCCGCCCTCTGCTCCAAAAAGCTATTTACGAGGCTATTATTTATATCATAAATCCTAAAGAATATATAAAAACAGAACTCATTCAGTCAGGACAAAATATTGAAGGGCTGAAGAAAAATCTTAAATTCTACAAGGTACACAAAAGGTTTTCAGAAAGTATCATTAACAAGGTAAAGCCAGATACTCAAGAAAATGAGTTTAATGAGATGGCAAGCCTTTACTCCGAACATTCAGATTATTTTGATTCTATTCAGCCCATTCTTGAGCAGTTTTCATCATTACTAGTAATTAATCCTAAGGAGTTTATTTTAGAAGAGCAGATTGCTTCTTTAAAAGTTGAAGAGAGAAAAGAAGAAAGTAGTATAAAGAAATCAATAGATATTCCAACCGTTGTAGAAACGGCTTCCAGTCCGACAAAAGAAAACACGACACTTAATCAGACCTATTCAAAATCACAACTTACTCTGAATGATATGCTTAAACAGCAAAATGTGTCAAATTCAGGGATGCATGTAAAAAGCAAAATTTTTGATATCAAATCTGCTATTCCACTTAATCAAAAGTTTATTTTTATAAGTGAATTATTTTCAGGTCACAGTGGTGAATATGAAGCAGCTCTTGCTGAGATTAATAATTGTACTGAACTTGAAGAAGCCAAACAATTATTAAAGGATAAATACCTTCCAAAATGGAAATGGGATTTAAACAGGAAAACTGTTCAGGATTTTTTTGAAATCGTAAGTCGTAAATTTTATTAGTGACTTAGCAGCTGTCGTCTGTGTGCATCCAGCTTTAAGAATATAAATAGCAGTATTGTAAATGACCACAGTGATGAGCCGCCATAGCTGAAGAATGGAAGCGGAATGCCTATAACAGGAAAAATTCCAATTGTCATTCCTATATTTACCATAAAGTGGAAGAATATAATGCATGCAACAGAATACCCGTAAATTCTTGCAAATTTATCCTTTTGTCGCTCTGCAAGATAAACGAGTCGCATCATGAAAAGTACATACATTACAATAAGGATTGTACTCCCAAGCCAACCATGCTCTTCTCCGATAGTGCAAAAGATAAAGTCCGTACTTTGCTCTGGTACGAAGTCAAATTTAGTTTGCGTACCTTCAAGAAAACCTTTCCCAAGGAATTCGCCTGAACCAATTGCGATCTTTGACTGAGTAACATTATAGCCTGCTCCGAGAGGGTCTATATCAGGATTTACCAGAACGAGAATTCTCTTTTTTTGGTGGTCCTGTAAAACTTTGTTTACAAAGAAGTCTACACTGAATGCAGTTGCAATACAAATAATGCAACCTGCCAGAACAAAAGCAGATCTGATCACTAATGTCCGGATTTTGGTACTTTTCTTTCTGGAAGTGATAATATAGATAAGGGCAAGAATCCCTAATCCTACTATAACCTGAACAATGACATTTGGAGGAAATATAAGGGCCAGGATAAATAGAATAACACTGACAAGACCCAGAATAAGTATGAGAGGAGAAAGCCCTTCTCTATACAGAACAAGAATAAATGCGCTGAAAACCAGAACAGAGCCTGTTTCATTCTGTAGTAATATACATATTGCTGGTAATCCGATGATCAGGGCACATATGAGTTTAGTCTGAAGTTTTTCGAATTTAATGTTGATTTTCCCTAAATATGTAGCAAGTGCAAGGGCAGTTATAAACTTGGCAAACTCGGCCGGCTGAATTCTCAGTGATCCTATTTCAAACCAGGATCTGGAACCTTTTGCTTCTGTTCCGAGGAAGATGGTGGCTATTAGGAGCAAGATCATTAACCCATACATAATGTATGCAAAGGTGTTGTAAAATTTATAGTCAATGACAAGGATCAATATAATAAGGACAACGGATGTACCTATCCAGACCAACTGTTTCCCTGAGTTTAAAGAAAAATCAAATATATTCTGCTGTGCTTCTGCATCGTATACTGCTGCGAAAACATTCAACCAACCTGCAACCACGAAAATAGCATAGAAGCCTACGGTGAGCCAATCTATACTTTTTGATAAATTATCATCTTGACGCATATTATTTTTTCAAAGCTGTCTTATTCCTATGGATAAAATCTTTTTCCAGGATGTATTTTTCAATATGTGGTTTAGTGATGGTATCGTTCAGGTATTTTTCCATCATTAATCTTGCAATAGGCGCCGCTGTCATTGCTCCGAATCCTGCATTTTCAACAAAAACTGCAATGGCGATTTTAGGATCTTCTTTTGGAGCAAATGTAATATATACGGAATGGTCCTTTCCGTGAGGGTTTTCAACTGTTCCCGTTTTACCACATACTTTCATTCCGTCAATCCTATTAAAGATTGAAGCAGTTCCTCCATTCACTACCATTTCCATTGCATCGATTACCACAGGATAATATTTTTTGTCAACTTTGGCGTAATGTTTTTCCTTGTATTGCTCTGGAACTTCCTTATTTTTTCCAATATATTTTACAAAATGAGGAGCATAGTAAAACCCTTGATTGGCAATTGTAGCTGCCATATTAGCCATTTGAATCGGTACAATCATTACCTCTCCCTGCCCAATATCAAGTGATCGTATCGTCGAATGTTTCCAGCCATTATAACCATACCATTTGTCATAAAATTCCGGAGACGGAATATATCCTGCTTTCATATTAGGTAAGTCTACACCTAGTTTTTGCCCAAATCCATATGACATAATCAAATCTCTCCATTGTATATATCCTATTCTGGAATCCTTAAATTTATTTTCATGTTTTCCCTGCTGAATCATGTTCCTGAAGGCCATATAATAATATGGATTACAGGACCATTGTAGCGATCCCAAAAGATTTAGCGGGGATGGGTGGTTGTGACAATTTGGCCCCCATGATCTGTTGCATGCAAACGTAGTATGAGGAGTCAAAATTCCCATTTGTTGTCCAACAAGAGCCTGAACTATTTTAAAAATTGACCCTGGAGGGTACATTGCCATTAAAGGTCTGTTAAATAATGGTTTTAAACTATCTTTCTCCAGTTTTCGGTAATTTTCGGAAAAGTGTCTGCCAGCCAATATATTAGGATCATAGGAAGGACTGGAAATAAAGGCAAGAATTTCTCCAGTTCCTGGTTCAATTGCTACAACACTTCCAATTTTATTTTCCATTAACCTTTCTCCGTATTGTTGAAGTTCCAGGTCAATACTTGTATAAAGATTTTCACCGGGCACAGAAATGGTATCATAAATTCCGTCTCTGAAAGATCCTTTTTCAACTCCTCTAACATTCACCATCATATACTTTACACCTCTTTGGCCTCTTAACAATTCTTCATAACTTGCTTCGAGCCCAGATATACCAATGTAATCGCCCTGGAGGTAATACTTACTTTCTTGTTTTTCCAGTTGTTTTTTAGAAATTTCCCCGATATAGCCTAGAGCATTGGCGAGACTTCGGTGCGGGTAGGAGCGGATGGTCCTTGCCTGGGGGTAAAATCCAGGATAGTCAATCAGGAAGTCCTGTACCTTGGCAAAGTCAGCGATAGAAAGTTGTTTTAAAAAAGCGGTTGGTTTTACAGATGAATAATCCCTTGCTTCTTTGATTTTTTTTACAAATTCTTCTTTGGAGATTCCAAAGCGTTTACAGAAGGTAAGCGTATCCTTTATTTGTACTTCCTTGGGTACAACCATTAAGTCAAATACAGGAGTGTTGAATACAAGTATCTTACCTTTTCGGTCATAGATCAGACCTCGGTAAGGGTATTCAATTATGCGGCGCATAACATTGTTCTGGGCTTCAAATTTATATCTTGAATCCAGTACCTGAATAAAAAACAGTCTTACAATAAAGACTGCTCCAGTCAATATGAAAATCAACTGAACAATATTTTTTCTATCTCTGAACATTTATCTTTTGCGGGAGAAAAGCAGAAACTGTAGCAGGGTGAAGACCCCGAAAGTAAATATTGAGCTTAATACAATTTTGCCAATTGCCTGAAAGAAGACATTAAGTCCCCAGGCTTCAATAGCAAAAAGAAGCGTATGATGAATAAATATGAGTACCGCGGCGTAAGAAGCGAACCATTGAAACCCAAGGGACTGGATGGAAATTTCCATGGTAGCATCGTAACCACCTCTAGGGGTAAGCACATTTATTACATATGGTCGAATATAAGCTATGAAAACGCAGGCTGCCATATGCATACCAACGGTGTCATAGAATATGTCAATTGTAAAGCCGAAGGCCATGGCTATAATCATGGTGAGCAGATGCGGAATCTCGTATGGCAGCATAAGTATAAAGCCAATATAGATATAGCAAAATGCCATATTGAAGAAGGCAAAATTTCTGAATATCAAAATTTGTAATACCCAAAACAGGATAATCAGAAATATGGGCATTATGATTGATCTGCTTCTCATTCGTCAGATGAATAATTATTCTGGTATTCCAGTGAATCTTTTTCGGCTTTTAAGTAATTTTCAATTACATAAACATATCTCAGACTTGTAAAGTCAGTGGCCAGTTTAACATTGATTTTGTAAAATGGTTTTCCCTGATCTATTTTGAAATTTTGAATTCTCCCTATTAAAACTCCGGGAGGAAACAAGGTATTGTAGCCTGATGTAACAACACTGTCTCCAATTTGGAAATGGTGATGCCTACCCACATACTGAAGGTCCGCTACAGCAGGATCCATTCCTTGCCATTTTACAATTCCGTCAATTTCTCCATCTGCGATTTTTGCTGATACACTCCATTTCTCATGTAACAACGAAATAATTGTTGAGAAATTTTCGGAGCAAGATTTAACTTTTCCGACAATTCCATCCTGAGCAATAACCCCCATACCGGGTTTGATTCCGTCAAGAGTTCCCTTGTCTACTGTAATATAATTGGTAAATCGACTTGTGGAATTATTTACAACTTTTGCAGGAATGTAATTGTATTGGTTGGCTTTTAAAAATTCTGATTTATTGCCAATGATAAAATCCTTTTTTTGGTATTCTTTGGTAAGCAGTCGCTTCAGCCTTGCGTTTTCTCCTGCAAGCTGAGTGTTTACATCCTTAAGATTAAAATACTCAGTTACGTTGTTGGTTGTTTGAAGAATTTCACCAACAACGTAATTTGAAGTATTAAAATAGGATGCGCTTTGATAACTGTTGTTTCTGATTATGAGCCATACACATATGGCTTCGAGAATCAGAAAAAAAAGAAATGCCTTATACTGGTATAAAAAATGAAATAACCTGTGCATTTAAATTTTAAGTCATCAATACTGCTCTGTATTTATCAAATTCTTTTATGGCCATTCCAGTCCCTCTTACTACAGCGCGAAGTGGATCTTCAGCCACGTGTATCGGAAGTTTGGTTTTCATTGCCAATCTCTTATCCAATCCTCTAAGAAGTGCTCCTCCTCCTGTAAGGTGAATACCATTATCATAGATATCGGCACTAAGCTCCGGGGGAGAAATCTCAAGGGCTTTCAGCACTGCTTCCTCAATTTTTGAAACAGATTTGTCAAGTGCAAAAGCAATTTCTGAATAAGTTACTTTTATAATTTTCGGAATACCAGTCATCAGGTCTCTTCCTCTTATTTCATAATCTTCAGGAGGATTATCAAGTTCAGTAAGCGCTGAACCAACTTCGATTTTTACTCTTTCTGCAGATCTTTCACCAATAAGCAAGTTGTGCTGTCTTCTCATATAGTCGAGGATGTCTTTATTGAAGACATCACCTGCTACTCTGATAGACTGTTCGCAAACAATACCTGAAAGTGCGATCACTGCAATCTCTGTTGTCCCTCCTCCGATATCGACGATCATAGAACCTACTGGTTGTTCGATATCGATTCCAAGACCAATTGCGGCTGCGATCGGCTCATGTATCATATAAACTTCTTTTGCGCCTGCATGTTCTGCAGAGTCACGTACGGCTCTTTTTTCTACTTCTGTGATTCCTGAAGGGATACATATGACCATCCTGTGAGATGCACCGAAGAATCTTTTTCCTCCATCAATTAACTTGATAAGTCCTCTTATCATGTGCTCGGCAGCATGGAAGTCGGCGATTACGCCGTCTTTAAGAGGTCTGATGGTTTTGATGTTCTCATGAGTCTTCTCATGCATTTGCATTGCTTCCCGGCCAATTGCTCTTACCTTACCTGTAATCTTGTCAAGGGCAATTATTGATGGTTCATCAACCACAATTTTGTCCTTATAGATGATTAAGGTATTTGCTGTTCCCAGGTCAATTGCGATATCACTGGTGAAAAAATCAAATAATCCCATGCTTATTAAAAATCCTGATTTAAACTAATCCTTTTAATACTGTGAAATTTACAAATTTGTTTTTAAATCAAAAGAAATTATACTCATTTTTAGTGCTTGAAATGCCTGAATCCAGTCAGGACCATGGCTATTTCATGTGCATTGCAATAGTCTATTGACTCTTGATCTTTAATTGACCCTCCCGGTTGTATTACTGCTTTGATACCAGCTTTATCAGCTATTTCAACGCAGTCAGGGAAAGGGAAGAATGCGTCGGATGCCATTACTGCTCCTTCAAGGGAGAATCCAAAACTTTTGGCTTTTTCAATCGCTTGTCTGAGTGCATCTACTCTTGAGGTCTGACCTACTCCGCTTGAAATCATCTGTCCGTCTACTGCCAATACGATTGCATTGGATTTGGTATGCTTACAGATTTTGTTGGCAAACAACAAAGCTCTTTTTTCTTTGTCGGATGGAAAACGATTGGTTACAGGTTTTAGTTCTTCCTCTGTTTCCTTTTTTAAATCTTTTTCCTGTTCTATAACTCCGTTAAGAAGTGTTTTAAACTGTCTTGAAGGGAGTGTAACGGATTTTCTCCTTAATAAGATTCGATTTTTTTTCGAAGTAAGTAATTCAAGTGCATCTTTTTCAAAATCCGGAGCAATTAATACTTCGAAGAAAAGCTTGTTTAGCTCTTCAGCTGTTGCAATGTCAATTTTAGATCCGGTGATGATTACACCTCCAAAAGCAGAAACAGGATCAGCCGCTAATGCTTTCAGATAAGCTTCTTTGGGAGAGCTTGCTGTAGCTATGCCACAGGCATTATTGTGTTTAAGAATTGCAAAGGTAGTTGTCCCTTCAAATTCATCTATTAATCCAACAGCTGCATCAACATCAAGGAGGTTGTTATAAGATAATTCCTTGCCGTTTAGTTTCTCAAACATATCATCAAGTTTACCATAGAATACACCTGCCTGATGAGGGTTTTCTCCATAACGAAGCACCTGAAAGTCTCTTACACTTTGCTTAAAGTGTTTTATTTCTTCTCCGCTAAAGAAATAATTAAATATTGCAGTGTCGTAATGGGAGGAAATATCAAATGCTCTTCCTGCGAAAAGTCTTCTTTCATTAAGATCTGTTTCTCCTTTTCTTTCAATAAGAATATTTTCGAGCATAGGATATTGATCTTTTGAAGCTACAATCACAACATCCTTAAAGTTTTTAGCAGCTCCTCTGATTAGAGAGATTCCTCCTATGTCAATTTTTTCGATGATATCTTCGTCAGAAGCACCGGATGCAACTGTTTCTTCAAATGGGTATAAATCTACTATTACAAGATCGAGGCTTGGTATGTCATATTGAGCAACTTCTTTCTGGTCTTGTTCAAAATCTCTTCTGAAAAGAATTCCACCAAAAATTTTAGGGTGAAGTGTTTTAACCCTTCCTCCAAGAATTGACGGATAAGTAGTTAGTTCTTCTACCGGAGTAACTTTTATTCCCAGGTCTTCAATGAATTTTTGAGTGCCTCCAGTGGAATAGATTTTAACGCCCTGTTTGTCAAGAAGTTTAACTATTCTGTCAAGTCCGTCTTTATAATAAACTGATATAAGGGCAGATTTAATTTTTCTTGGATTCATTATTTACTTTTTAAAATTTCAGGAAATAGGATTATATGTTTTTGAACAAATAAGCGCATCGATCACTTTAGGAAAGTGTTCGTGTTCAAGTGCTTGTATTTTTTTTGCAAGAGTTTCGGCAGTATCTTCATCAGTTAGAAAGCATTTTGCCTGAAATACGATTGTTCCTTTGTCGTATTCTTTATTTACCATATGGATGCTTATGCCGCTTTCTTTTTCCTTAGCCTTTACAACAGCTTCATGAACATACATGCCATACATTCCTTTTCCTCCATAGGATGGAAGTAATGCGGGATGAATATTTACAATTGAATTGGGAAATGCTTCAATCAGATTTTCAGGAACTAGCCATAAAAAACCAGCTAAAATAATCCAATTTACGCCTAACTCTTTGAGTTCATTTACTATTATTGGTGATTGAGAAAATTGTGCTTTGTCAAATACGCGCGTAGGTACTCCAAGCAATTTTGCACGCTCCAGGGCGTATGCATTTTTATTATTAGAGAGCAGTAATACTACTTCTGCACTTTTATGCTCCTGAAAATACTCAATAATTTTTTGTGCATTTGAACCTGAACCGGAACAAAATATTGCAATTTTAACGGGCAAGGGATTTTTGATTTTAAGGATGCAAATATATAATAAGATTAGACAAAAAGCATACTCAGTACTCCGGTAAGCATTATTACCTTGCAAAAAGTGCTTAATTTCTTAAAATCTGTTATAGTATCTGCCCTCGAAAGGTAAATCAGGAAGATAAAAAATGGAAGAATAACAAAAATGAGATTATATGTAATAAAGTATATATTATAAGGATTCTCTCTCATCAGCCAAAAGTATCCTATGATAAGAGAGACAATGAAAATTATTCCGATGATGAATAGGAATGATTTGGTTTTTCGGATTCCCCAAATTATCGGCAATGTTTTACAGCCAAAATTTGCATCACCTTTAACATCTTCCATGTCTTTTACAATTTCCCGAATCAGGGATATAAAGAAGGCAAAGACTGCATAAACGAGAACCGAGATGTAGCGCTCTTTAGCAAATATTCCAACAAGCATTATTGATAGTCCGGTAAGGAAGGATATAGCTAAATTTCCGGAAAGTGGTTGTCTTTTTAATTGGTTTGAGTAAAGCCATAGCAGGAAACTGCAAAAGGCAATAATAACCCCTAGCCTCAATCCCATCATCAATCCGGCAATAATACCGGTGCCATTGAGAATAAAATGGAAGATCATTGCTGTCCTCCTTTTGAATATTCGTCCGATTACAACTCTTCCAGGTTTATTAATGATGTCAATTTTGATATCATAATAGTCGTTGATAATGTATCCGGCTGCTGCTATGGAAACTGTAGCTAATGTGAGTAATAGGAAAGAGAAGTTAAATGGTTTAGTACCATGAAAAACTTTAATAAGGAAAAAATAGACAAACAGCTGAGAAAAAAACAAAATCAGAAGATTATTAAACCGGATGAGTTTAACAAACCCCTTGAAGTAAGTTTTTAAATGCAGTTTTACCGGTCTTGGCATATTTTAATTTTTTACCATTGATCTATCAGCCATTTGCCCTGAGCTTTCATTACTTTTTCGATGACATCTCTTACTGCCCCGCGTCCTCCATTATAAGGAGAAATATATTTGCAGACGTTTTTTATATCATCTACGGCATCATTGGGGCAGGTTGGCATTCCAACCAATTTAAGCATTTTAAGATCAGGAAGATCGTCCCCCATGTATAAAATTGAACTTTTGTCCAGATGTTTATCGTGCAGGTATTCATTGTATACTGCAAGTTTGTCTTTTACCCCCATGAAAACATCTTTTATCCCTAGAAATTTTAATCTTTTGGAAACTCCTTCTTCAAACCCTCCTGTTATAATAATGATGTTATATCCGCTCTGCAGAGCTTTTTCAATGGCATATCCATCTTTAATATAAAAATTTCTAACATGTTCTCCGGTTGAGAAAGCCTGTATACTTCCATCAGTAAGAACCCCATCTACATCAAAAAGAAAAGTGTTGATTTTTGAAAAATCAGAATGTTGGCTATTCATGAAAATTAAGATTGTGAATGAACTTTAATTATATTCTCTGTAATGTCTTTATAAATTTTCTTAAAATCTTCTTTATTGTCAAGAATTTTTAAATGGTCCCTTATAGTTGAAATATCTTTCCGTACAGCAGGGCCCGTTTGCGCTTTAATAGGATCTATTTCAAACGCTTTTTTCAGTGTTTCAGAAAGCAGAGGTTGCAGTATGGTAAAGTCTATATCATTCTCGTCCAGCATAGATTTAGCCATATAAAGCAGGTGATTTGCAAAATTTGCTGAAAAAACTGCAGAAAGGTGGACGAGCTTTCTTTTTTCTTCAGAAGCCTGAAATGCTTTTGTGGAAATACTCTTCCCTAAAGCTAAAATATGCTTGGAAGTTTCTTCATCAGAGCCTTCTGTGAGAATCGGAATTTCTTCCCAGGAAACCTTTTTCCGTTTTGTAAAGGTCTGCAGTGGATATAGGCTTCCAAAATGTTCGAAACAGGATAAAATTGATATAGATTTGGTACCAGAAGTATGAAGCAAAATTCCATTTGGAGGAAGGCTTATCTGAGCGGATACTTCTTCTATAGCATCGTCGTTAACTGCAATAATAAAAATTGCAGACTTGCTTTGGGTAAAATTCAGACTTGAAACGCAGGCAGCATTGTATAACATACTACACAGGTTTTTTGCTGAATTGGGATTTCGTGAATATACTTCATTCACAAAATGCCCGGCATTTTCAAGAGCAGGGGCCAGATGACTGGCCAGATTGCCCGAACCGATCATAGTTATTTTATAGCCCATGCTCGCAGATTTAAAAATTATTCAGTGTTTTTGTCTCTCATTTTAGCAAACTCCTGATATCTTCTGATCATAGCAAGCAGAAGACCCGCCACCAGCACAAGAGTTCCGATCCAAAGAATATTAATAAATGGTTTTTCAATTGCTTTCAGAATGATATAATCTTTCTGGGTGGTATTTACAGCAAATGTAAACTCTTCCTTTGCCGGGTCAATATTTAGGAAGCTGATTTTGATTCCAAGATCTTCGTTGACATCAGGAATTTGTCCTGCCAATCCTTCTTTTACTTTAATTATGTATATCGGATGTATGCTGTGATTCTTCTCCCTATCAAGTACGTGGAAATGAGCCATTACTGCAGCGTCTTCCTGAGTCAACGGCATTCCCGGAACGTATTTAACTCTTTCAACTTCATTAAGGATCGTTACATAGTCGTTGATAAATACAGTGTCTCCTGGTTTAATGGTATACTCTTCAGTAGGCGACCATTCTTTTTCTTCGTCAGGAGAAGGGATGGAAGACACGTGAGCATATAGGTCCTTATCATAAAAATGTTCAATGCCTGGTGATGCAAGAAGGCCCATAGTAGGATTAACCTGAGCTCTGGGGTAAAGAGTAAATGTATCACCGTTAGCTTTAGCTATTAAAACTTCATAATAAGTGTTTTCAGGATAGATTTCGATTGTATCTCCTTTGTTAAAATATTTTTCCCCTTTATGTTCTATTGCCTTTTTGGCCAGAGCCTTGTATTGGTCATCAAGAAGAATCAGGTGTTCTTTTTTGATGTAACCGGGAAAACCTTTGGCTTCAAGCCTTGGTCCAATGAATTTCAGCTTGTAGTCATTCATTTCTTTCCACTCATTTCTCCAGAGAAGAATATTGTCTCTGTTAAAATCATCGCCTGCTTCCTTAGAATAAATTAATCCTGTGGTGTTAAGGGAAATGATTTTAGAATATCCTGATGAAAATAGAATTCCGAAGAGCATCAGAGCTACGCCTATATGAGCAATAGCTCCACCAGTCAGTTTGTAGTTGTTTTTAACTATTTTGAAAAAGATGCTGATATTGCTGATTACTGAAAATAATGCAGTAGTAAAGAGTAAAATATAAGTCGGAGTGATGTCGATTTTATTCAGCATCGTCAGACAAATTAGTGCACTGGAAATCAGTAAAGTTAAGATCGCAGGGATGCTCATTTCTTCCCATAGCTTTTTGCTATCCATTTTTTTCCACCAGAAAAACTGACCGATAGCGGAAAGTAATGCAATCAGTATTCCTGCCCAGATTTGAAATTTTGTGTAATGTTCAATCTGATCGGCAGGAGGGGCAATGTTGGATTCAATTCCGACCCAGCCAAGGAATTTATTGTAAACAGGAATTGAAGTAGTATAAAGAACCTGAAATGCTGCAAGACAGAATACTACTACTCCGATAAATATCCAGAATTCTCGGGAGTAAACAGATACTTCTTCATTTTCTTCTCCTCCAAGTTTTTTCCAGCGGACACTGATGAATATTACAGCTATAATTATAAGTGCAAAAAGGAAAAGTAAAAGTTGCCCCGAGAGCCCAAGATCAGTAAATGAATGTACGGAAGAATCTCCAAGGACCCCGCTTCTTGTAAGGAAAGTAGAGTAAAGGATTAATAGAAACTGTGCAGTGATGAGTATTACAGATGCTTGAAGAGATTTATTGCTGTTTTTGAAAATAAGCATTGTATGAATTCCTGCAACAAGAATCAGCCAAGGTACATATACAGCATTTTCTACGGGGTCCCAGTTCCAGTAGCCCCCAAAGTTCAGGGTTTCATATGCCCAGTAAGCTCCCATCAAAATTCCGATACCCAAGCTAGATGCAGCGAATAGAGCCCAAGGGAAAGCAGGTCTGATCCATTCTTTATACCTGCCTTGCCATAATCCGGCCATACAATAAGCAAAAGGAACAAGGGTTGCGGCAAAGCCAAGGAAAAGAGTAGGAGGGTGAATCACCATCCAATAATTTTGTAAAAGAGGATTTAAGCCAGTGCCATCCTCAGGAATGAAGTTAGGATTATTTTGATATACAGGAATATCTCCCATATAATCTTTCAATAAGATAAATGGAGAACTACCAATTTTAAAATCTAGTCCTGGAATTACAATCCCCAGAATCATCGAACAAAGGAAAAGCTGAACAAGACAGAAAATTGCCATGACAGGCGCTTCCCAGGTTTTATTAACTTTAATAAGAATTAAACCAAGAAGTACATTCCAGAAAGTCCAGAGCAGAAAACTACCTTCTTGGCCTTCCCAGAAGCATGAGATCATATATTCGGAAGGAAGATTGTTGGAAGAATGGCTCCAGGCATAGTGGTATTCGTAGTAATGCTGACTTATTATGGTAAATAAAGCTGCAACTACACCAAATACTGCCAGTGAGTGGATGAAAAAGATGCCTCTGGCAAATCTGATCCAGGAATCTTTTTTGGCTAGATCAACTGATACTGTGGATTTTCCGAAAGAGATGGTAGCAAGTATGGAAAATATAAATGAAATGATGACACAAAGATGGCCTATGTCCCCCAGATATTCGCGCATGAATTCGATAGTTTAATTAGTTAGCCTTCAGTTCTTTTTCTTCGTATTTAGAAGGGCATTTCATAAGGATTTTATCTGCTTTGAAGATTTTCTCCTGACTGCTGCCTATTACCACAATTTGTTCAGCTCTTTCAAAATCCTGTGGTCTAGGGTTAAGGTATACTACTTCCTGTTCCTGGTTATTCTGATCAATAAGTTTGAATGCAAAATAATTAGGGTCCATTTCCGGCTTGTAGTAAAAATCTGTTAATTGTCCATTGGCGTCTTTTTTAACTTTGCCAACTACGTGCACCTTGCTTTTATTCCCGTCTGCTGCCATTTGGGCTGCATCTTTAAATGTTACGTAAGCACTTGTATCCCCGGATGTTGAAACTATAACACCGATGCAAATAGCGATAACAATAAGGCCTATTATGTGAGTCTTTTTCATGTTATTTTTGATGCTCGATTTCGTCTTCCAGTTTAGTTAGTTTTCTGTCTAGTGCTACCAGGTATACAATGATACCTGTAAGAATTAGCACAAAAGTTCCCACTACAACATATATTTTACCTTCTTTTCTGAATGTATCTGCCATTTCCACATTTTCAGAGGAAGTTGTACTTTGCGCCAGAATCGGAGTGCCAAAATTCAATAAGAACAATAAGACGAATAAAAAAAACAATTTTTTCATAGATTAATTCCCCCACTTAATTAGGTGTTCGATATTTTTAAAGCGTATTCTTAAAGTTGTGATCCACCAGCCTAAAAGGGAAAAGCCAATGATGGCTGGGTAGAATACCAATCTCATTTTGCTGTCCAGGTCATAAGCATTAAAGCCAGGATTTCCGCCATTTCCAGGGTGAAGAGAGCTCGTCAGTCTTGGCAGTACAAAAATCAGAGCGAGAAATGCAGGATAAGCAAGGATGTTGTAAATGGCACTGATTTTAGCTTTTTCTACAGGATCGGAAAAAGAACCTCTTAATATAAAATATGCAAGGTAAATAAGAATGCCGATAGCAGACGCATTTTGTTTCGGATCGCCGCTCCAAGGTTCACCCCAGGTGAATTTTGCCCAAAGCATACCAGTTACAATCCCTAGTATTCCGAATATGATACCTGTATTGGCTGATTCTACAGCGGTTTTATCATGTTTCCAGTTTTCGTTGGAAAGATATAATATGGCATTTACCACAGAAACCCCGAGCATAATGATCATAGCAAACCACATTGGCACATGGAAATACAAGTTTCTTATAGATTCATTAAGAATGGGAAGTCTTGGTACGGGAAATAAAAAACCTGCAATCAGTGTGTAGAACAGGAGAATGATTGTAAGTATTTTCCACCAGTTGAGTGGACCTTTTCTTGAATTTGTTGTCATGAGGCCGAAATCTACGAAATTACCTTTTTCAGCTTCGCCAAAGGTAAGGAAATAGTAAATATGTTACAGTTATTATAATTACATTTATAGAAAGCACAATTGCAATTTCATCAATACTTAACGATCGATCCAGTCCGTCCATTGCGGCTTTCGAAATTTTGATGATAAGAAGTAATAAAGGCAAAATCACAGGAAAGCCAAGAATGGCCATAAGCGTGGCATTATTTCCGGCTTTTGCTGCAATAGCGCTGATCATTGTGAGTGAAGAGGCAAATGATATCGAGGCCAGTAATATGTTGAGTATAAACAACATATTGTCTTCAACCCTATTCTCCATGACCAAAGTGTAAAATCCGAAAGCAATAATTCCCAGAAAAATCATCAGAATACCATTGTAAATGATTTTTGATATGATAAAAGCCTGAGGATTTGCTATGGTATAATAATAAATAAACCGCTGTTGCCGTTCCTGAAAAAAGCTTTTAGATACAGCATTTATGGAAATGAAAAGCATTATGATCCAGAATATTGCATTCCAGGTTGAAGGAGAAAGTTGCGATGTTCTGACTCCAATGCTGAGGTAGCATATAAAAATAGCTCCGCCTACATACAGCAAGATTCCTCCGAAGGCGTATTTTTGTCTCCATTCGAGGGTAAGATCTTTTTTTATCAGGGCTAATATCTGGGCAAGCATTTCAGGTGCAAAGATGGGGAAAACCCATTGATCAAAAAAGTAAATTTATCTAGTTTAAATACCTATTTAAAGGAAAATCCGGCAGCTAAACGTATATTTGTGATATAGAACTTTTGAAACAATGAAAAAAAATCTTTTAACTCTTGGTTTGTTATTTTTTGTGTTGGTTACCTCTTTTGCTCAAAAGGCTGACCCTAAAAATGTTGTAAAAATAGGCTTTCCAGTAGTATTTGTTGGCAGTTTAAATTTGGCATATGAAAGAGCAATAAATGAGAAGGTTTCAATTCAGATTGGAGGCGGCTATCGTCATATTGTAGATGATTATGGTTTTACATGGTCGGACCCTGATAATTCAAGAGCCGACGATTCAAAAATATTTTCGGGATATACGCTTGTTCCTGAAATAAAATATTATTTAACAAACACAACTTGGTCAGCTCCCAAAGGATTTTACATTTCTGCATTTGGAAGATATGGGAAGTATGATGTTAATTTCAAAGATAATACTACTACTACCAATGATTATAATGCAAAATATAGCTACACAGAATCTGGTGGAGGTGTTTTAGGTGGTTTTCAGTTTATTGTGGCAAAGGTTTTTGTGATGGATTTTTATATTGGGCCACAGTTTAAAGTCAGGACCGTGCAGCCTATTGTTTGGGAAGATCCAAGAATCGCCAGAACTAATCCTAAAAATGCAGCTTCTTATATTGGAGTTGAAAAGGATGGTCAGAGACCAGGAGTCAGGCTAGGATTTAATATTGGTATTGCATTTTAAAATAATGTATATAAATAAATCATAAAAAAGCCTTCCGATTTGTTCTGGAAGGCTTTTTTATGATTTATCTAAATTGGAATGGCAGATCTAGTAGGTATCTACTTTTTTTTGAATAGCTTACTATATGCGGTGCTTGTCTGATAGGTAAGTGTTGAATCATTGTCAAACGTGTAGTTCCAGGCCGGCATATTTCTGTTTTCTATTATGATTGTTTTAAGGCTGTCCTTTTTTCGATAGCCATTCATGTTGAAATTCAAAACGTTCTTTTTTTTATTCACGTAGTAAGTGCCAAAGATGCTGTCAACCAGAATTGTATCACTTCCCATTCCGCTTCTAAGGTAGAGGGAATAAAATGTCTTATCCTCGCTAAAAGCATAGGAAGTGTTAAAGTCAGTCCATTTTCCAATAAGTCGTGGGTCCGAAAAGTTTTCGTCTTTTTTACAGGCAAAAAGTATGGGTAGGGCCAGAGCGAAAATGTATAACTTACGTTTCATGCTATAAATTTAGCTAAAATTTAAATCCCAGAGAGGGAGCAAGATAAATTGAGTAAAAAGTCTTGTTTGCTACATCTGTATTAGCCTGGACTCCTAAGACCAAGCATCCTATCAAATGTTCCGGAATTATAACCGTCTGGAATCCAATTCCCAGCCCACCTCCTAAAGGTTTGGGCTTTTCAATGGGTATACTGCTATTTACATTTTGAAGTTTTCTCCAGTGATTGTGAAGGGTATAGGGACGAGTATTGCCATCAAAATAAATGAGGTTGCCATACGTTAAACTGCCCTGAATGAATATTCCTTCAGGAGCCATTGCTAATGGGTAAAACCGGAAAAGACCTTCGGCAAGGTAACCGTCTTTCAGAAAACTTTCTTCTTTTACCTTAATATTATTTTTACCGCTTCCGGTATTTCCGAGTTTTGCGAAAAGATTTATACCCAGTGAGAATTTGCTGCTAAGAGGATATTCAAATTCAATCGATGCGGTGTTCCAGAAAAATGCTGGAGAAAGCTTGATGTTTAAACCTTTAGAAGAGTTCTCTTCTGTTGCAGCGTGCTTAAAGAAATGATAATGAAAGGGCCTTTTTTCAAAATCTGATGAAAATGAGGATAAAGGGAGCAAAAGTGCAAAAAGGTAAAAAATCCTTTTCATTTAATTCTTCTGAAGATATAATATTCTAATATAAAGTTATGAATAATAGTTGGATTTAACTGATATCGGTAGTGCATTTTAACTATAAGTAATAGTTCTTTGTAAAAGAAATACTTATTAGAAGGGCTTAAAAATGTCCAGTAGAAGTCTACGGCGAGGGTACAAATATAGTTGTATGTTAAAAATGCCAGAAATGAAAAAGGCAGGCTCGTTTAGAGTCTGCCTTTTTTTGTATTTTATTTATTGTTTAGCCGATTACAGCTTCGGCAAGTACAATGACTTTATTGTTAAGTACTTCCACTATTCCACCATCAATTACTAGGTTTTTTACCTGGTTATGGCCTTCGGAAATTTTAACATTTCCTTTGTCCAGTGTGCTGATGATTGCTGCGTGGTTATTGAGTACTTCAAATGGTCCTTCAGTTCCGGGAAGGTTCACTGCGACAACTTCGCCGCTGAATACCTTTTCATCAGGAGTTATGATTTCTAGAAACATCATTCTAATGTTTTATAGTGAAATTTTAATGAGGATTTAGAAAGAAAAGAGGAATGCCGTTAGATCAGCATTCCTGATTCCTCATTAATTATTTTGCTTCTGCAAGAAGTTTCTCTCCTTTAGCAACTGCCTGTTCTATGCTACCAACAAGGTTGAATGCAGATTCAGGAAGGTGATCATATTTACCATCCATAATTTCATTAAATCCTTTGATAGTATCTTTAATATCTACAAGGACACCTTTAAGACCAGTAAATTGCTCCGCAACGTGGAATGGCTGAGACAAGAATCTTTGCACCCTTCTAGCTCTGTGAACCACTTGTTTATCTTCGTCAGAAAGCTCGTCCATACCAAGGATGGCGATAATATCCTGAAGTTCTTTGTATCTCTGAAGTATTTCTTTTACCCTTTGAGCACAGTTATAGTGAGCATCACCAAGAATGTCTCTTGTAAGAATTCTTGAAGTAGAATCAAGAGGGTCAACTGCAGGGTAAATTCCAAGCTCGGAAATTTTTCTTGACAATACGGTAGTAGCGTCAAGGTGAGCGAAGGTTGTTGCCGGAGCAGGGTCAGTCAAGTCATCTGCAGGAACGTAAACCGCCTGTACAGATGTGATAGATCCTCTTTTGGTAGAAGTAATTCTTTCCTGCATTGCACCCATTTCTGTTGCAAGCGTTGGCTGATAACCCACAGCTGATGGCATACGGCCAAGAAGAGCGGATACCTCAGAACCTGCCTGAGTGAAACGGAAGATGTTGTCGATGAAGAAAAGGATGTCTTTACCTTGTCCTTGTCCATCGCCATCACGGAAATATTCAGCTACAGTAAGACCTGACAGAGCAACTCTTGCACGTGCTCCAGGAGGCTCGTTCATCTGACCGAAAACGAATGTAGCTTTAGAATCTTTTAGTTTTTCAGTGCTAACAGCAGCAAGATCCCATCCACCATGTTCCATGCTATGCTTAAATTCGTCACCATAGTTAACGATACCAGCTTCAATCATCTCACGAAGAAGGTCATTCCCTTCTCTTGTTCTCTCTCCAACACCAGCAAACACTGAAAGACCAGAATAAGCTTTAGCTATATTATTGATAAGCTCCTGGATCAAAACGGTTTTACCTACTCCAGCACCACCAAACAAACCGATTTTACCTCCTTTGGCATATGGCTCGATAAGGTCAATTACTTTAATACCGGTAAATAAAACTTCAGTAGATGTAGAAAGATCTTCAAATTTAGGAGCATGTCTGTGAATTGGAAGGGTTCTGTCTCCTTTTGGCTGAGGGATACCATCGATAGCTTCACCAACTACGTTGAAAAGTCTTCCTTTTATGTCTTCACCAACAGGCATTTGGATAGGAGCACCTTTGTCTATAACTTCCATTCCTCTCTGTAAGCCGTCTGTACTCTCCATAGAGATGGTTCTTACCCTGTCTTCTCCCAGGTGCTGCTGACATTCAAGTACAACTACCTGGCCATTCAGTTTTTTAACTTCAAGGGCATCCAATATCTTTGGAAGTTTTGTATTAGGCCCCTCAAAGCTCACATCTACCACAGGTCCAATTACCTGTGTTATTTTACCGATATTTGCCATTATAATTTAAGCTGTTAAAGTAAAGTATGGTTAAATTTGCGAGTGCAAAACTACTGGTTTATTTAATCATTCCAAAATGAGCATTATTTTATTTATCCATAACATCAGTAGTTCTTTCGAATTTTATAGATAACTGTAGTTATAGTGTTCTTTTTCCAGTTATTAGAAGTATTGATGGACAGGAAATGTTTAATATTTAAGAAATATTTGTAAATCAGGAGTTAAGTATGATTCTGAATGTAGTTCCTTTCCCTAATTCTGAAAAAAGTACAAATATTTTCCCGTTATGGTAATTTTCTACAATCCTTTTCACAAGGGTTAACCCAAGGCCCCACCCTCGTTTTTTAGTAGTATATCCAGGTTTAAAAATTTCCTGAGCTTTTGATCTTGGAATACCTTTTCCGGTATCTGAAATATCAATGGCGATTTTTCCATCATTCATTCTTAATATTCTGATGTCGATCCTGCCGATTCCATTCATTGCATCGGTAGCATTTTTACAAATATTCTCAATAACCCATTCAAATAGCGGTTTATTGATTTTTGCTGTCGCAGATACTTCTACATCTGAAATGATAGAGAATGTGACTTTACTTGAAATTCTGGATTTGAGATAGTCAATATTTAATTTTACCGCCTGATACACATTTTCATCGGACAAAGTAGGGACGGAGCCTATATTGGAAAATCTTGCAGTAATCATTTCCAGGCGAACTATATCTTTATCCAGCTCTATAAGAGCTTCTTCACCCTCATATTTGGGGTTGCTTTTTAATAACTCCAGCCATGCCATCAAGCTGGATAAAGGTGTGCCAAGCTGATGAGCAGTTTCCTTAGCTAAGCCTACCCAAACTCGGTTTTGTTCTGCGTTCCTGGAATAGCTAAATGCCAAATAGGCAATTATTGCAAATATTGCAATTACTGTAAGTTGAATGAATGGATAATAAACTAATTGAGTTAATAGATAGGAGTTTTTGTAGAATATGTAATTTTTAAGTCCAGGGCCGAATTCTACAACAATTGGCTCATGTTCCTTTTCCATTTCCGAAATTTCTTTCTTCATGAAATCGATTCTTTCAGCTTCCGAAAGGCCATCTGGAATAAATAAATTTTTCTCACTAATAGGTAATTTATTTTCATCCGTCAGAATTACAGGAACGGAATTATTAGCTTCAATGATTTCCTGAAAGAGAAAGGTTAATCCTCCGCTATTCTCCGGACTTATGGCCGTTTTAAGTCCCTTGGCATAAAGATCAATCAATTTTTTCTCCCTTTCTGCCAGTTTGTTAACCAAACTCTGGGTGTAATAAATTGATACTGTGCCAATTACTACGGCAATGATTAATATAATCAGTTTGAATTTTGATCTGTTCTGATATATGTCAAGTGTTCTTAACTGAGTAAATTCCATTTTTCAAAAATACTTTTTTCCTAAAAGAAACAGGAACATTTTTGCTCTGTCTTATATTACTACAATTAAAATATCCTTTTTCTTACATTAGCTTTCGTATTTAGAAATTTAAAGGTTATTTTTGCAATCCCACAGTACAAAAGGAATGATTAGTAATTTTAAAGCGGTTAGTTTATCCTATAAAACGGCTCCCCTGGAAGTCAGAGAGTTGCTCTCTTTAAACGAGGATTTATGTAAGAAACTGATGCTGAGCCTAAAAGAGTTCACTGACGCTTCCGAAATATTAATCCTTTCTACCTGTAACAGGACTGAAATTTATTATTCTTCCAATTCAGACTTCAGCAAGGAGATTGTAAAACTGGCTTTTCTTCAGAAAGGAATTACCGATGGAGAAAAGTATTACAATTATTTCCAGATTATAGAAGATCATTCTGAAGCTGTCCTCCACCTGTTTAATGTGAGTATTGGTCTGGAGTCTCAGGTTGTAGGAGATATGCAGATTACTAACCAGGTAAAACATGCTTACCAGTGGGCGGCAGACATGGGAGTAGTTGGTCCGTTTTTACACAGACTAATGCATACCATTTTCTTTACCAATAAAAAAGTTGTTCAGGTTACGCCTTTCAGAGATGGTGCTGCTTCAGTAAGTTATGCTACTGTGGAACTTGCTGAAGAATTGGCAATAGAACTGGCTGAACCTAAAGTGCTGATCGTTGGATTGGGTGAAATGGGGGCAGATGTATGCAGGAATTTCTCAGGGACCGGACTTAAAAATATCACAATCACCAACCGTACTTATTCTAAAGCAGAAGAACTGGCTAAGGAATGCGGAGTTAAGGTTATCCCATTTGAAAATCTTTGGGAAGCAGCAAAAGAAGCTGATGTAATTATTTCTTCTGTTTTCAGAGATGAACCTTTGTTTACGAAAGAGGAAGTAGCGAAGCTGAATATTTTATCTTATAAATACTTTATTGATATATCAGTACCAAGAAGCGTAGAGAGTAAGGTTGAAGAAATTCCCGGAGTATTGGTATATAATATAGATCATATCAAAAACAGAGCTAATGAAGCTCTGGATAAAAGAGTCAATGCTATTCCGATGGTAAGAGAAATTATTTCGGAAAGTATTTTGGACTTTAATGACTGGGCTAAGGAAATGGTGGTTTCTCCGACCATCAATAAATTAAAAAATGCATTAGAACAGATTCGTCAGGAAGAAATGTCAAGGTATTTGAAGCAGCTGAATGACGAAGAGAGCAAAAAGGTAGACATGATTACCAAAAGTCTGATGCAAAAAATAATTAAGCTGCCTGTACTCCAGTTAAAAGCTGCATGCAAAAGAGGGGAAGCTGAAACACTCATGGATGTTCTGAATGATCTCTTTAACTTAGAGCAGCAACCGGAAGAGCTTAGAATAAAAGACAAGAACTAAGGGTTTAAAATATTCGTTTAAAAACTAAAGCAGGGAAAACTTCCCTGCTTTTTTTATAGTTTTGCCCTGGATGAATCTAAATAAATCATTTTTATTTCTGCTATTTTCCTTGATCTCTCAGGCATTGGTCCTGGCAGGTGGGAGGGACTCATTAATTACTGTAAAGAAAGAAAAGCTTGAAAGTAATAAGAAAGGTCAGTTTGTCCTTCCGAAAGAAACTATCCTTAACCTATATAATGATTTTACACCTGTAAAAGTGGTGTCGCCGGGAGATGCTGAGCAAATTGGTTTTGTAGACAGAAAAGGAAAATTTGTTATTGCTCCTGAATATCATGTTTTGGTTGAGCACTTTCAAAACGGTTGTGCCATAGTCGGCAATTATAAAGACTCTAAAACCTTAATGGGAGTGATTGATGAGAACGGAAAAGTAGTTGCGCCCCTTAAGTATGACTCCATTGTACGTATTTCAAAAGCAGTATTTTCTTGTAACCTGGGCGGTTATTTTGATTTTTATAATGCGGCGGGAATTCGATTAAATGTAGCAAAGCTTACGGATTTCAAAATAGATGGAAATCTTGTTTCGGGAACCAATGTTGAAGCGGAGCAAGGAGTTTTTGATCTGAATGGTAAATTGCTTTTGCCCTTTCAATACAAGAAGATAATTATCAAAGATTCCGGAATTGATGCAAAAAAATATCCGATCTGGAAAATAGTAGGAAGTGGGAAAGATTTGTTTACAATTCATGCAGATAGTCTCCAGTCTTTTCAACCTGGCTTCAATAGATTTTTTAGGAATGAATATGTAGGGGTTTTAAAGGGTAGTCAGATTCTAGCTCCACCTGTATATACAGACATCCAGATTCTGGAACCAGGTCATTTTATAGTTAAGAAAGAAAAATATTTCGGATTGGTTGATAGCACGGGAAAAGTAATCCTGCCGTCAATATTTGACAGTATTGAGAAAACAATGTGCCCATCTCTTTTAAAGCTTTATTCAAGGGAAGGAGAATCTGTTTTTAATAAAGAGAGCAGGCAAGTGATATTCCGAAATGAAAAGGCTGTTCATGTGCTTGATTGTATTGCTTTTGCTTTAAAAGATAAAGACCATAAATGGGGAGTAGTTGATGTGAATAGCAACACTATTATTCCATTTGAATATGATTCAATTGGATATAAAAGAGAAGGTTTATTTGAAGCAGGTACAATAACGGACGGGAAGCTTGAAATGGGCGCTATTGATTCAGAAAGGCAGTGGATAATTTGTCAGGGCGACCTCGACCTGTTTAATATAGGCCTGCTTGAAGCAAATGAAGAACAGGATAGTAGTGGTAAGATCGAAAGAAAAAGTATTTGTAATCTTAACCGATATAAGTATGCTTCCTATGAAAAATTGGCAAATGGATTTATAAAAGTAAAAAACTATAAAGGCCAGATTGGGTTAATCAACAGCAAAGGGAAAGAAATCTCAGAGCCAATTTATGATTCACTGGCTGCAGTTTCTGATACTCTTGAACTTTTCTTTTTAAGAAAGGGAAAAAATGTCGGACTCATAGATGGTGACGGAGTATTTGTGTTCAGTTTTAAAGATGACGTAACAGATATACAACCTTTCGAGAATGGTCATGCTGCATTTAAGAAAAAAGGGCTGTATGGTTTTATAGATTTAAATGGAAATATAAAAGTTGCTCCAAAATATCCTAAATATCAGAATTTTTCAGATGGTTATGCTGCTGTTGTGTTGTTGGGGAAATGGGGGTTTGTAGATAAAAATGAAAACATAGCTGTTCAGCCTTATTATCCTCAGGTTCGTCCTATGAGGAGAGGAGTAGCAAGAGTTTCAACCGGGGCCGATAAATGGAAGTTTATAGACTCGACAGGAAAAGATATAAACGGGAACGTCTACAATGAAATTGATGTTTGCGGCAAAGGCAGATATAAGGTCTTTAAGAATGGGAAGGCAGGTTTGGTTGAAGTCAACGGAAAGGAGTTGATCGTTCCCAGGTATGATCAGCTGATAGATTATGAAAATGGAATTATCAAAGTGAGGAAAGATGGTAAAGCAGGATTTATTGATGAAGCGGGTAACTTCATTATTCCTCTCGAATATGAAGACGTATCATACGATAAGATTAATAATATTTACTTTCTGCAACCGAAGCCGGAAGAGAATACATCTTTAGAACTTACTACAGATAAAAAATAAACCTGATTATTTCCTTACTAAATGCCAATAAGAGTTTTTATTATACTGATCTGTTGTCTTTCTTTTTCCTTTTCGAATGCACAGGAGAAGACTTCTCTGACCTATAGCGAGGGACTTGCTGTTGTAAAAAAGAAGTTACCTGAAGGTACGCGCTTTGGCTTTGTGGATGAAGATGGTAAGCTGGTAGTGGATCATAAATATGATACTGTCTATAAACCTTTTAGACAAGGGCTGGCAAATGTCGGGATATTTGGTAAAGCAGGTCTTATTAATAAAAAGGGGAAAGAGGTAATTCCTATCCAATATAAAGAAATCGGAGATATGTCAAGGAACATCATTCCAGTAAAGAATGATCAGGGGTTGTGGGGATTTTTAAAGAAGGACGGAAAGAAGATCACTGATTGTCTGTATAACAATTACAGATTTTCCCATAAAGGAAGGATCATCGTTCAGTACAAGGGTAAATGGGGGATTATAGAAGGTAACGGCAATCAGGCTGTTAATTTCAGCTATAACTACATTCAATATCTTGACGGGAAAAACTTCAGAGTCCACAGAATAAACAGCTGGCAGATTAAAGATGCGAAAAATAAAGTGATGGCAAGTTTTGAATTTGACTCTCTGAAACCCGCATCCGGAAATACTTTTATCTATTCTCTTATCGGAAGTTATGGACTCGTTGCTTTGGATGGAAGCCTTCTGACGGATCCTGTTTACGATGAAATCGGACCTTTCAAAGGAAGTGTAGCACCAGCCCAAAAAGATAAGTGGGGCGCTGTGAGTATTACTGGAAAGGAAGTACTCCCGTTTACATTTGATAAGATCATTGTTGAAGCTGCATTTATCATTGCCGGCAAAAAGATCCGGGATGGTTACAGATACCAGCTTTACGACCATGAAGGCAAATTGCTTGGCAAGCACGATTTTGATGAAGCAGGCTTTGCTTCCGAAAATCTTTGTGCGGTAAGAAAAAAGACGCTGTGGGGGTATGCTGATGAAACAGGTGATTTGGTAATACCCTGTAAATACAGAGACGTATCTGTTTCTCCCGAAGGGATGCTTGAGGTAACAACAGTATCCAATCAGAAGATGTTGCTGAGCAGGAATGGTGAGACCATTGTTGAACCAGAGGATTTCTCTTTCTATAAAAAGGGAATTTTCAGAGTGGATGCAGCTCAGAAAGCGAGCTGGATTGTTCCCAAAAACAGCTATGACACTTTTGAGAAGATAAGCAATGAGCATTGGATCGTTTCTAAAGCTGGTAAATATGGTATCATTAATACATCAGGAAAAGAAGTGATTCCGGTAAGGTACGATGCTGTACTTCCTCCTTCCCCCAATGGATATATTCCTGTTTCTTTAAGTCGTAAATGGGGTATCCTGAATATGAGCAATCGTTTCACTGTCCCTCTTACTTATAAGTTTGAAAAAATATACCCCTTTAAAGACGGGTTGTTTCGTGTTGTGGTAAATAAGAAATTTGGATTTATTGATGGTGAAGGTAATATGTGGATTTCTCCTCAATATGCCCAGGCAAGAGATTGTTCCGAGGGGATGGTGCCAGTGGTGATAAGAGATAAATGGGGCGTATTGGATAATAAAGAAGTGCTGAAAGCTCAACCATATTACGAATCTGTCAGTGATTTTAAAAACGGTTCTGCAATTGTTAAAGAAGGCAGCAAATGGAATCTTATAAACAAAGAAGGGAAGCCTCTGCATAGTGTACCTTTCGATAAGATTGTGTCTACTAAGTATGAACGTTATTTACTTTACAAAGACAATAAGTTAGGCCTTGCAGATAGGAATGGTGAGGAGGCTCTTGCGCCTAAGTACGACATGATAGAAGAACTTGGAGAAAACAAGATAAAAGTGAAGAAAGACGGTCTTTGGGGGGTATTAGACTATAATGAAAATATCATATTGCCCATAGAGAATGATGTAGTGATATATGATTCTGTTACAGGCAATTTTTTTGCAGGAAAGAAGGGCAAGCTGGAAGTGATGCAAGTGAAATGAGTTAAAAGTTGAAAGTTAAAAGCTTAAAGTTTTTTTAGCTTTGAACTTTTAACTTTCAACTTTAAACTTTCAACTTTATTAAAGTTCCACTCCAAACCTTGCCCCTAACTCTTTTAAATCCTTTTCTACAGGCGCTAGTAACGGAATTCCCTTTTCCATTCTTTCTGCTTCCATATCTCTTTCGGGGTCTCCGGGAATAAGTACTTTTTCTCCTTCTATTGCTTTGGCTGATCTGAATCTTGTGATCCAGTTATCCATGTGTGATTTAAATTCTTCTTTTGGTCTCCAGGCGTCTATGCGCATTGCTCCGAAGAAATGTCCGATGCCTTCCCCGACAGGATCTGCAGGTGGAGCAAGGAAACTAACGAATGGAGGAACCCATGGTCCGTAGTTGGCTCCGGAAAATACTGCTGAAAAAATATCAACTATTGCGCCAAGGCAATATCCTTTGTGACTGCCGTGTTCTCTGTCACCGCCCAGTGGTAATAGTGCCCCCCCGTCTTTTAATTCATGGGGGTTGGTACTTTGTGCTCCTTCTCTATTCTGGATCCAACCGTATGGGGCTTCAAGATTTTTTCTCTGAAGTATTTCAAGTTTACCATTAGCAGCAGTTGTAGTAGCAAAGTCAGCTACAAAAGGAGGTTGCTTGTCAGCAGGTATGGAAACAGCTATGGGGTTGGTTCCCAGTAATCTCTCTAAAGAGAATGTAGGCGCTACGAGCGGACTGGCATTCGTCATTGCAATACCAATCATATCTTTTTCCAAGCCCATCATAGCATGATAGCCGGCTATGCCAAAATGGTTTGAGTTTTTAACTGAAACCCAGCCTGTTCCCGCTTTTTCTGCTTTCTCCATTGCTATCTGCATAGCTTGTGGAGCAATTACAAGGCCTAATCCTTTGTCACCATCTACAACAGCTGTGGATGGTGTTTCATGTACTATCTTAAGTTTAGGGTTTGCATTTATCCTTCCTGCCTCCCAGAGTCTTACATATCCGGAAAGTCTTGCTACTCCGTGAGAATCAACGCCTCTGAGGTCGGCGGATAATAAAACCTTAGCTCCGAGTTGGGCATCAGCCTCTGGGCATCCTATTTTTTTAAGAATATTTTCAGTAAAGGAAAGTAATTGATGGTAGGCGTACATAATGCTGAATTTGTCCGCAAAACTATCAAATTAATAGAAAAGATTCTATAAAAAATTTTATAGGATAAGGTATGTAGTGTGTATCTCAAATAAATGTTTTTTGTCGATGGTGACCTTTCTGGCCCTTTCCAGCTATGCAAAAGGACTTGAGATTAAGGCCCCAAACTTTCTCGAACCTGGGTTCGGAAGTCCCGGGAGTACGCCTGGATCTTTCAAAAGTACTTCTGGAACTTCCGGAAGTAAGCCTGACGCGCTCAGGCTTAAGCCTGGAGGTCTGAGGCTTTAGCCTGGAATTTTTAGGTTTAAGCTTCATGAATATTTGCTTAAGTCTGGAACTTGCAGCAGCCACCTGACTCCTTCAGAAGTACTCCTGGAGGAGCCAGGAGCGTTCCCGGAAGTATAAGGAGGTTTCTGGAAGCTCCAGGCTTAAGCCCGGAACAGTCAGGCTTAAGCCTGGAGGCTCCGGGCTAAAGCAGTAATGCCAGAAGCTTAAGCAATATGGGCGGAGGCTAAAGCCTGAGAGGAATTTAGGGGAGATCTTTAGTGAGTAGTATGTTGCATAATGGCTCTTAAGATTTCTTTTTGTGCATGGAGAATTAAATACCTAATCTTAAAATTTTAAAGCTGCACTAACAGGATGCTTAAAAGCGTTGAATGGTTTGTATCTTTGGCTTACGTCAATTGCTTTTTGTAAAAAACTTTTGAATGGCTTTACATTTAACTTTTAACTTTTAGCTGAAAATATCTTGTTTGAAATACTAAATGCCTCAATAACAATTATGAAACGAATTTATATTTTTATTTTACTACTTGTACAGTTTCAGGTCTTCGCAGAAGATCCAAAGCATCTTAAAGCGGAGATCAAACAAGTGACTGTTTTTTTGAACAAAGCACAGGTGACTAATTTACTTCACGCAAGATTGGAAAAAGGAAACAATGAGCTTGTTGTGGATGGATTGCCTGCGGGGATTGATAAGCACAGCATTCAGCTTTCCGGTAAAGGAGATTTTGTGATTATGTCTGTGAAACATGACTTAAATTATATTGATCCCCAGAAGAAAAGTGCTGAAATGATTGCACTGGAAGATTCGGTTCGCTTTTACAGGGTGCAGGCAAAGAAGGCCAAAAGCCTTAATGATGTACTGTTAAAAGAAGAACAAATGATTCTGGCCAATATGGTAATAAAGGGTGAAAAACAAACGCTTACGGCAGATGATATTGAGGATGTGGCTGATTTTTATAGAGAAAGACTGGAGGAGATTCGTTTTACTCTGATAGATAATGAGGATAAATTAAAAGAGCTTAATGATAAAGTGTCGCGCTTTCAGCAGCAATTAAATGATCTGTTTAATGAAAAGAATAAGAATACCAGCAAAATCACCATTACCGTTTCTGCTAAATCTTCGGGGAATGTTCAGCTAGAGCTTCTGTATATTGTAAATGATGCCGGCTGGACTCCTTTGTATGATATTAGAGTTAAAGATGTGAAAGGCCCTGTGCAGCTGAATTATAAAGCTCATGTTTATCAGAATACCGGCCTGGATTGGAATAATGTGAAACTCAAACTTTCCACTTCAAACCCAACATTGGGGTTAACCAAGCCCGAGTTGAATCCCTGGTATCTTGATTTCTATATTGAGCCTCCGGTTGTTAGTATGGCCGAATTTTTAGAACCTGAAGTAGCCAAAGAGGAAGAGGCGCTTGAAGAGAGAATAGCAGCAGATTCAGCCTATATATATGGCTCACTTATAAAAAAGAATCTTCTGAATACAGGTTCATTTGTAGTCAGTGATTTTACTGAAGTCGTAGAAAATACAGTATCAGTAGAATTTGACATCGCTCTTCCTTATACAGTTCTTTCCGGAAATAACCCCCAGTTGGTAGACATTCAAAGCCATGAAGTAAAAGCAGCTTATGAAAATATCTCTATTCCAAAGCTTGATCAGGATGCATTTCTCATTGCGCATGTGACGGACTGGGAAAATCTTAATCTGCTTTCAGGAAATGCGAACATATTCTTTGAGGGTACTTTTGTAGGCGAATCATTTATAGATGCGCAAAACACTAGTGATACATTAGAGCTTTCATTGGGCAGAGATGGTAAAGTGGTTGTAAAGAGGAATAAGCTAAAAGAGTTTACTAAGAAGAATTTTATCGGGTTAAATAAAAAAGAAGAACACGCTTTTGAAATAGAAGTTAGAAATACCAAAAAAGAGAGCATCAATATTGTAGTTGAAGACCAGATTCCTGTTTCTCAAAACAATCAGATCGAGGTGGCGCTGATCGATGGAGGAGGAGCATCTTTTGATAAAGTCAGCGGGAAGCTTCATTGGAAGATGAATATCGGGGCCGGAGAAGCAAAAAAAGTTTTATTTAAATATTCATTGAAATATCCTAAAAATAAAATAGTTTCCGGTTTGTAAAGGGGAAGATATTTGACCTCATCCCTAATCCTTCTCCTGAAGGTGAAGGGGACAGTTTACAGAAAGAAAATAAGTGGTTTATATATTGAAAAAGATTTTAACAAGGGCATCAAAGTCTCGCTCCTTCGTGACACAGCCATCAACGTAACAACGTAAAGATTCTTCAAGTTGGAGGGAGGGGCAAGATTTTTATCAGTGAGGTAAAGTTATGAAAGCCTTAGGAAAGTCCTGACCTCGAAGAGGTCAAATGTTTATAGATAAGAGTAGAGGATTAAAATACGACCCTGTAGGGGGCGCATCAAGGCAATGCCCAGCTATCTATAAATATTCAATCCCTTCAGGATTATGGGAAAGTCTGAATCAGGATTTACAGGATTTAAGGATTAACAGGATATTGGTTATTCCAGCCTCATGGACTTCCAAGACCTCAGATGAACTTAATAAAGGAAAGATTCTTTATGTTGACCTTGTTCTGTCTGAAGGAGAAGAAAACAGTTTACAGAAATACTAAATGTAGCTTATACATTGAAATAAATTTTAACAAGTGCATCAAAGTCCCTCGCCTTCAGGAGAGGGATTTAGGGTGAGGTCATAAGAATTAAATTCTATTGCCGATTTTCAAAAAAAATATTAGATAGTAATAACAGATTAATATGAAAAAACTTCTTATAGCTGCCTGCATTTTTTTACAGTTTCAGGCTTTTGCGGAGGATAAGAAAAACCTGAAAGCCGAAATAAAACAGGTTACAGTATTCCTTAATAAAGCACAGGTGACGAGCTCAATAAATACTCAGTTAGATCCCGGTTCTAATGAGCTCATGATAGACGGGCTACCTGCCGGTATTGACAAACAAAGCATTCAGGTTTCGGGAAAAGGTGATTTTGTGATCATGGCAGTGAAGCATGAACTGAACTTTGTAGATCCTCAGAAGAAAACCAAAGAAATGATCGTTCTGGAAGATTCGATCCGCTTTTATCAGAAAGAGGTAAGAAAACTGAAAAGCCTGAATGATGTGTATGCCAAGGAAGAGCAAATGATCCTTGCCAATCAGAATATAAAAGGGGAGCAAACTGTTACTGCTGATCAATTGGAGGATGTGGCAGATTTTTTCAGAGAGAGGCTTGAAGAAATTAAAATTGAGGTAATTGATAATGACGAGAAACTGAGAGTGATTCAGGAAAAAGCTGACAGGTTTCAAAGGCAATTCAATATTCTTTTTAATGAAAGAAATAAGAATACAAGCAAAGTTACGATTTCGATTTCATCTAAATCCGGAGGTGCTGCTCAGCTAGAACTGCAGTATATCGCAGCAGATGCAGGATGGTATCCATTGTATGATATCAGAGTGAAAGATACTAAAGGGCCAGTGCAGCTGAACTATAAAGCTCAGGTCTATCAGAATACTGGCCTGGACTGGAATAAGGTTAGGATTAAACTTTCTACTTCCAATCCTACTCTTGGCGGAAACAAGCCGGAGTTGTATCCCTGGTATCTTAATTTTTATGAACCTAAGCCGGTAGTGAGATCTCCAAGATTTCGGAGTGATGGAGACAGCTATAAAAAAGAAGCCAAAACAATGTCATATGAAAATGAAGATGCTGCAGGTACTCCCGCTCCCGCAATGTCTGTAAGCGCTTTCACTACGGTTGTTGAAAATGAAACATCTGTAGAATTTGATATTGCCTTGCCTTATACCATTCCAACAGGAAATACTCCTCAGCTGGTGGATATCAAAAGTCATGAAGTAAAAGCAAGTTATCAGTATACTGCTGTCCCCAAGATAGATCAGGATGCGTTTTTGGTAGGTCATGTAACGGATTGGGATGAGCTGAATTTATTATCAGGCAATGCCAACATCTTCTTTGAAGGAACCTTTGTTGGCGAGTCTTTCATCGATGTGAACAATACTAATGATACGCTATCACTTTCTCTTGGAAGAGATAAGAAAGTTGTTGTTAAAAGAAATAAGCTAAAAGACTTTACGAAGAAAAATTTCATAGGCTCAAATAAAAAAGAAGAATATGCTTTTGAAATTGAAGTGAGGAATACAAAAAAAGAAGGCATTGAAATTCTTGTGGAAGATCAGATCCCTGTTTCTCAAAACAGCCAGATAGAAGTAGAGACGATAGATACAGGAGGAGCTGCCTATAACAAGGACAATGGTAAGCTTCAGTGGAAATTAAACCTGGGGGCCGGAGAGACAAAGAAGCTGTTGTTTAAATATTCGGTGAAGTATCCGAAGAACAAGACGGTAGGCGGGTTGTAGTAGCTTTTGATAAAAAGTATCTGTTTTGATAAAAAAAGAGGTCAGATAATTTTCTGACCTCTTTTTTTTAGAATTAGCTAATATCTGGTAGTGGATAGATCATTCTCCTACTTTGTGATCCTAAGCCCTGCGAAGGATCTGATAGTTACAAAAATGCATTGCCGCTTCAATCAGAAATTTGCAAGATAGTTAAACTACATTCTTTTGGAAAGCTCAGATGTTTCGCAAGCTCAACATGATACAGCAAGGATTCTCTAAAATGCCCTAACCCTTCAGCTGAAGGTTAGCTATTGGCTTTGATATGGGTACTAAATAATTAATCCTCTCATTTTTGTCAGCGTACATTACTTACAGCTTTCCGCATAAAAAAAACGCTGCTTCTTGTCGTTTCAAGAGATTGCGTGTGAGTTAATGTTGTTAATGCGACCAGTGTTTTATTATGCTCTTCATTGAATTGAGCATAATCCGGATTTTATATCAACTTATGGATTCATACTTGATCGCTTTGGCCAGCACACCTTCTTTCAGAGCATAAGCCGAAACCCGGATTTTTTCAAGCTGATATTTCTCAACTATATAGTTTATGAGAATACAGGTCACTACTATCATATCAACCCGCATTTCGATCATACCCGGGATGATCATACGTTCAGCTCTGTTTTTCTTCAGAACCTCCTGGAAGGTTTGTCTGAAGCTATCAAGAGGTAAATTGTATTCCTTTTGCTTATCGTTTAATGAAATTCCTTTTCTGAGAGCATCTATGTCAGCAAGTGTATCAAAGGTTCCGGAAGACCCTACGAGCAGGTCAGGTTGAAAATTCCGGACGGCAGCAGTAAGGGCAGGTAATTTTTCATCCAGATAATTTACAACCTGATTTATTTGGTCATGTTGAATGGGATCTGAAGGAGTGAAAAGGTCCAGCATTCTTTGAGCTCCGATTTCAAAGCTTTCTTTCCAGAAAATTTTATCCGAATTACAAATAATAAATTCTACGCTACCACCTCCGATATCCATGATCAGGCTTTTTTCCGTGCCAAGATTAAGGGCATTTTTAACTCCATGGTAAATCAACTCCGCTTCACGTTCACCGGAGATGACATGGACAGAAATGTTGAATCTGTTTTTGATTTCTCTGATAAAGTCTTCACCGTTTTTGGCATTTCTTACTGCACTGGTGCCAGTGGCAAATATTTCATTTACCCCCAACTCATCCATTTTATCCCTGAATTCGGAAAGCGTAGCAAACGCCCTTTCACAGGCTTCCGGACTGATCATGCCTTTAGTTATTCCTCCCTGTCCGATTTTTACAGATGTTTTTTTCTTAAACAGAACTTTATAATTATCCGATTCCGTCTCGATAATCAGAAGATGGAAGGTGTTTGTTCCCAGGTCAATAACCGCAATTTTTCTAGGTGCCATATATAAAAATATCCTGACAAGATAAGCAATTACCCGTGTTTTTGGGGGATAGAAAATGAAAATTACCGATATAACTAAGCCCCGATTTTAAAAAATGTTTAAGTAATGATTTTACCTTTTTGAATATCAGGGTGTTTGTGGAAATTTGATTGCTTTCTCCCAAAGGAAGAAGAAATTTGATATTTTCAGGGATTCAGAATTTATTTTAAATTCTAAGTTTATCTTTAGAGCTAAATGAAAACGACCAAAGAAAAATTTGAACTTCTTGAGAAGAAAAATCAGGATGCTATAAAAGGTGGGGGCAAAGAGCGCAACGATGCTCAGCATGCCAAAGGAAAACTGACTGCCAGAGAAAGAATCGGATTGCTGCTGGATGAAGGAAGTTTCGAAGAAACCGGAAAGTTTGTGACGCACAGAAGCCGTGAGTTTGGTCTGGAAAATGAGCAGTACCTGGGCGATGGTGTGGTTACCGGGTTTGGGAAGGTAAATGGAAGGCTCGTGTATGTGTTCAGTCAGGATTTTACTGTTTTCGGAGGTTCTTTGTCAGAAACACATGCAGAAAAGATTTGTAAGGTCATGGACCTGGCCATGAAAAACGGAGCCCCTTTGATCGGACTGAACGATTCTGGAGGTGCGAGAATTCAGGAGGGGGTGGTTTCATTGGCAGGTTATGCAGATATCTTTTATAAAAACACCCTGGCTTCCGGACTGGTACCACAGATCTCTGCAATTATGGGACCTTGTGCCGGTGGAGCGGTGTATTCTCCTGCGATTACAGATTTTATCATGATGGTGGAGAATACCTCCTACATGTTTGTGACTGGTCCGAACGTAGTGAAAACCGTAACTCATGAGAATGTTACTGCCGAAGAGCTTGGAGGCGCTTCGGCACATAGCGTGAAGAGCGGGGTGACACATTTTGCATGCGCCAATGAAATAGAATGTTTAGACTACATCAAGACCTTGCTGAGCTATATTCCTCAGAATTGTGATGAAGATGCACCTGCTTATGCATACACTCCGGGTAATGAATTCCGCCCTTCGTTAAATTCAATCATTCCTGATAATCCCAATCAGCCTTACGATATGAGAGATGTCATCGGTCATATCGTGGATGAAGAATCTTTCTTTGAGGTGCATAAGAATTTTGCGGAAAACATTGTGGTAGGTTTTGCAAGACTGGCAGGCAGAAGTATTGGTATCGTAGGAAATCAGCCTTCCGTGCTGGCCGGTGTACTGGATATTAATTCAAGTACCAAAGCTGCTCGGTTTGTCCGCTTCTGTGATTGCTTTAACATACCTCTGCTGGTGCTGGAAGATGTTCCGGGATTCCTACCGGGAACACAGCAGGAGTGGAATGCGATTATTACCAATGGAGCAAAATTGCTGTATGCCTTTTCGGAAGCAACAGTTCCAAGAATTACAGTCATTACGAGAAAAGCATACGGAGGAGCTTATGATGTGATGAATTCTAAACACATCGGCGCTGATCTGAATTATGCATGGCCTACTGCAGAGATAGCGGTAATGGGTGCTAAAGGTGCGGCTGAAATTATATTTAAAAGAGAAATAGCAACTGCTAAGAATCCTGAAGCCAAGCTGCAGGAGAAAATAGATGAATACACCGATAAGTTTGCCAACCCTTATCTGGCTGCAAGCAGAGGGTATATCGATGAAGTGATCATGCCTGAGGAAACCAGGAAAAAACTGATTTCAGGTTTTGAAATGCTTAAAAATAAGGCAGTAGCAAGACCAAAGAAAAAACACGGAAATATTCCTTTGTAAATGTTAAACCTTTAAAAATTATTGGCCGTTGAAAAAATCCTGTTAATCAATATAATCAGTTACCTTAAGGTAAACTCTAAAGAATTGATTAACAAAACTCATTTTTAAAAACGATTAATTTCGGTTAAACCTTTAAAAGACATAAGAGTAACTATAGACATAAAATTATGAATCAAGAGAGCAGGACATTTTTAGAGAAGTACCTTAACAATGCTTCTCCCACAGGTTTCGAATGGACGGGGCAGCAGCTTTGGCTGGATTACATCAAGCCGTTTATCCATGAATATTTTACAGATACCTATGGAACGGTAGTTGGAGTTATAAATCCTGGGGCTCCTTATAAAGTAGTGATAGAGGCGCATGCAGATGAGATCTCCTGGTTTGTAAATTACATCACAAAGGATGGATACATCTATCTGAGAAAAAACGGAGGCTCGGATCATGCCATTGCTCCATCGAAGAGGGTTAATATTCATACCTCTAAGGGTGTGGTGAAGGGCGTGTTCGGATGGCCTGCCATTCACGTGAGGGACAATGAAAATGACAAACCACCGACAATGAAAAGTCTTTTCCTTGATCTGGGCTGTGAGTCTAAAGAAGAGGTAGAGGCATTGGGTGTGCACGTTGGTTGTGTGGCAACTTTTGAAGATGACTTCATTGAGCTGAATAATAAATTCTATGCTGGAAGAGCATTAGATAACAGAATCGGTGGTTACATGATTGCGGAAGTTGCAAGAAGAATTAAGGAGAATGGCAATCAGCTTCCTTATTCTCTTTATGTTGTTAATGCGGTTCAGGAAGAAATAGGTTTGCGTGGTGCAGAGATGATCGCGCACAGAATTAATCCTGATGTAGCGATTGTCACAGATGTGTGTCATGATACTCAGTCTCCAGCCTATAATAAAATTCAAAGCGGAGATTTGTCATGTGGTAAAGGGCCTGTGCTTACTTATGGTCCTGCTGTGCAGAACAATCTTCTTTCCATGATCATCAAAACTGCAGAAGAAAAAGGAATTCCTTTTCAGCGTGCTTCTGCCTATAGAGCTACCGGTACTGATACGGATGCATTCGCTTATTCCAACAGCGGTGTTTGTTCTGCATTGATATCATTGCCATTGAAGTATATGCATACCACTGTAGAAATGGTATCAAAACAGGATGTTGAAAATGTAATCAATCTAATGTATGAATTCCTGCTTCAGCTACCTACCGGTCATGATTTCAGATATATAAAATAATAAAAATTTAAAAGGAGAGACTGTATGGATAAATACTATATGAAACCTCTGGTTCTGGTGTTTTTATTGATGATAGCCCCTGTGGCTGCCGGACTTTACGGTGCCATGCATGATCAGATTTCTTATACAGTCTCTCCCGAATTTTTTCTTAAGTTCCGATTCCCTCAGTTTTTCGGAGCAGATCTTTCCAACTGGACAAAACCTGGCAACGAGCGTATCGGGGCCGCTATTATTGGCTTCCAGAATACATGGAAAGTAGGAGTACTGTTAGGTATCATACTTGGATGTGCAGGTTTTATGCATAAAGACCAGAAGGATATGTTCAGGCATACCTTGCAGGCTTATTTTGTGACCATGATCATTGCCTTTTTCTCCGGCCTTACAGGACTGTTAACCGGCATCTATTCAACGCATCATATTTCTTCCTTACCAGAAGGCATCTCTGATCCTGTATCTTTTAAAGCTGTAGAAATCATGCATAACTTCAGCTACATGGGCGGCATCGCAGGCATGCTGATAGGGGTGTGGTGGCATTTGTATAAGAAGAGGAAGAAGGAGGAGGTGATGGGGTGAGGGATTTTTGTATGGTGAAACTTTTGGGATATTCAAGATAATTTGTTCGTTGTAAATTTTTGAAACTAAGTGGGTTGGTTGGTCGTATGAGTGGGTGGGATTTTTAGAATGGATAAAGTTTTTTTTATTAGTGGTAAAAGAGAGAGATATACACCGTATGGCGTGTATTCAAATGTTAGCAGAAATTTTAGACCCAAATAATGAGAGAGCAACTTCTTAACAAGCTTACAGACATAAATTTTTATCTTCCTATTATTCCTTTTCTATTAGGTATTATATTAAAAATTCTTTTAGACTTGAATTTAGGAAAATGGTTTGTAAAAAACTTTTATTGGCTTTCTTTCAGAAGCATTTTCAGAAATAAAACGAATAAGTTTTCAGGTGTCTATAAGCAAAATTGGTACATAGAAAACAACAGGCGTTATAAGAAAGTGTCTGACAGGCAAAGTCTCGTAACATTGAAACAACTGAATAAATATTGCTATGGAGAGTTCTATGCGAAAAATGGTCATGAGAAGTACTACATGTTTGGGGAAGTAATAGATAGAAGGATTATTGGTCATTGGAGCAGTATAGATAGCAAACTTGACTATTTCGGTTCATTTGAACTATCCATCATAAACAGTAAGACAATTGAAGGCATTTGGATTGGACACTCTAATGAAATACCAACAGTAATACATCAACATAAATGGACTTTTACTGCAGTTACACCAACCCATAAATTCTTAGTTCCAATACAACTAACGATATTCATAAAGAGAAAATATTCTGCTAAAAAGGTATTGCCAAAAGTAGGGCTGACGTAATCCTGTAGAGCTGAACCTCCCTGGTTGAAGGTATGCCGAGAATGAAAAGCGGCATTAAATAAAGCTTTTCAATGTTAAATAAAAGATGAAGGAAGGCTCTTTACTGGAGATTTATAGGAGCTGCCAGTAAACAACCCTGCGGTATTTCAAAGGCAATAGAGAGGTATTGAGCGGTATATAAAATATGCCTGGCTGATGTGTGGAAGTCGAGAGTAGTGCTTCTAAGTCCTGCACTTTTTTATTATTTTTAATAGCGTGCGGGGGCATCTCGGTGGATAGTTAAGCAATTCTAAACCCGGCACATTTTATATACTTAACGTTAGCACCAATAGTAATGACGACAAGATTTGAAGATATCGACTTGAAAATTGAGAAACTGGTTTTTCTTCTGAATGCTGAAGAAGGTAATCCAGGCATTTACGATTTGATCTGGGAGCTGGGACGTTTCAACCTGACTATTGAAGACAAGTATAAAATTGCAAGACTTGTTTTAACTGAAATTTTACAAGACGACTTGGTAATTCTTGAAAAATACAAGGACTTTAAATTGGAAGAGAAAATTGCGACAATTGACAAAGGAGAAATTGACGAATTGCTCAACAATCCATTCTACTGGTATCCGTGTAATGAAATTCTATCAATAAGCTTGACAGATAAAGGGAGTGAATACTTAGACAAAGAAATACCAAAGTATGCAGACAAAATTAATGCACGACTTAGTGGAAAATAGAACTACTGGTGCTAACAGCCGTTTTGCAAAAGCGGGGGTTTCGTGCTTCTATGAAAGTGAAGTGGTTAATTCAAGTTTTTTGCATCTAATGAAATTTAGTTCTAAAAATCCCCGCCTTCGCAAAGCGGCAAAACGTTAGCGGAAAAGGAAAAATACAAATCTACAATAAATAATTACAATGAATAAAAAGATTTATAAATGTTTAGTAGCATCACCTGGAGATACAGCCATAGAGCGTGAAACCTGCTTGAAAGTTTTCAATGAATTGAATGATGGAATTGGTGAAAAATTTGGATTTGTTATTGAAAAGAGGATGTGGGAATATAACACTAGACCAGCTTTTGGCGATTATAGTCAAGCTGTGATAAGTGAACAACTTGGAGATGATTATGATATTTTCATTGGAATTATGTATAAGAAGTTTGGTACTGAAACTAAAATGGCAGGTTCAGGAACTGAGGAAGAGTTTAATAATGCTTATAATAGATTGTTGAAAAAAGAAAACATAGAAATTATGTTTTACTTTAATGATGAAGCTTCTAAACTTAGTGAAATAAATCCTGATGAACTTTTAAAGGTAAACTCTTTTAAAAAGAAAGTGGCAAATCTAGGTGGGTATTACTGGAACTACAATGGTCCCCAAAATTTTGAAACAGTTCTAAGAAGACAATTAAGTGATTATTTTTTGAAAGCAAGCAAGTCTGATGCTATTAATAACCAAAGTGAAATACTAAAGGAAACTATCAGATTAAAACTTAAAGAAAGATTGGATCGCGCTTTGTGTATTTTTGACTCACAACCGATAATTTGGGTTGATCCAGTTATAAGTAATACAAATGAAATTTCAAACAATGCTGATGAAAATTTTAAAAGAAGGATTGATGTAAAAAAAATTATTTCAAATCCTTCATCTACAATTATAAAGGCTCCTCCGCAATTTGGGTTAACATGTTTAGCCCACTACCTTGTTAAAGAAGCATGGGAGATTGGTGATTTTTGGGTTTATATCGATTCTCAATTCGTTAAACCACATAATATTCATAAAAAGGTTATACAAGAAGCAGAGTCAATCGGTCTAAAACTTGAAGATATTAAATGTATAGTAATAGATTCTTGGAACAATTATGAAATTGATTCTTTTAAAAAACTTAAAAATGTTTGTGAAGAATATAAAGAGATTCCGATTATTGTTATGCAAACGATTGATAACTCAAAGTTTTTAATTGATAATAGTGAAATTAAAATTGATAAAAGTTTTGATGTTCTTCACTTGTTGGCATTGCCAAGAACTCAAATAAGAAAAGTTGTATCAGAATATAATAAAGCTAAAGATATTGCCGCAGAAGAAGCTTTGCTCTCTAAAGTTATCGACGATTTAGAAGTTCTAAATATTCATAGAACTCCATTTAATTGTTTGACTCTTCTAAAAGTATCAGAAAAATATTTTGATCAAAGTCCAGTTAATAGGACTCAAATGCTTGAAATGGTACTTTTTGTCTTGTTTAACATGGATGGGATTCCAACCTATAAAACAAAGCCCGACTTAAAAGATTGTGAATACGTTTTGGGTAGGTTTTGTGAAAAATTAATAAGGAATGAAAGGTATTCATTTCAACGACAATCATTTATTGATGAGCTTAATTCTTTTTGTAAAGAGAAATTAATTGATTTAGAAATAGATGTTGTTTTTGATGTTTTAGCTGCTAATCAAATAATCACAAAAATTGATCTTGACTATGTCTTCAGATCTTCATACTGGATTTTTTATTTTGCAGCCAAAAGAATGCATAATGATAAAGATTTTAATGATTATATATTTAAATCTAAAAAGTATATCTCTTGCCCTGAAATTATAGAATTTTATACAGGTATTGATAGAAGCCGTTCTGATGCACTTGAAATATTAAAAAATGACATACAAAATACTTGCGAAATTGTAAATGCAAAAGTTGCTCTCCCAGAAAATATGAATCCATTTGGTTTAATTAAATGGAAACCTACTGAAGAGCAGATTCTGAAAGTGCAAGATGAGTTAAGTGAAAATGTTATTAACTCAGGTTTACCTGATTCAGTAAAAGATCAACATGCAGACAAAAATTATAACCAAATAAGACCATACAATCAAAATATTCAATCTTTCTTAGAAGAATACTCCTTGCTTAATTTAATGCAAAATATTCGTGCTTCTTCAAGAGCATTAAGAAACAGTGATTATGTTTCACCAGAAATAAAGAAAGATATTTTAAAAGAAATTTTGCGAGGATGGAATCAAATTTCAAAGGTTTTATTAGCTCTAAGTCCAATATTGGCTCAAAAAGGGGAAGCAAAATTTGAAGGTCAAGGGTTTTATTTAGAAGATGGTTTTGGAGCAACTTTTGAAGAAAGGATTAATGGGATAATACAAGCTAATTTGACTAATGTTGTAGGATTCTTTAAGAACGATATTTTTTCAAGTAAGATAGGTCCTTTGCTTTTTGATCACTTCACAAATGAAACAGATCAAAATATTAAACATCAATTAGCTCTATTATTTGTTTTTACCAGACCTCGAGGGTGGAAAGCTAAAATTGAAGATTATATTGTGTGTTTACATAAAAACTCATTTTATCTGTTTGATATTTTAAACTCTCTTCGAGGAAGATATGCTTTTGATTTTGCTAACTCGGATGAACTTAATGAAATCTCTTACTTAATAAAAATGTGTTATGCTAAACACGAATTTGGTTCTAAAAAACCAGGCTTACACGAAATTGTAAAAATTTCTAACAAATCTCTACCTACTCGAGATTCAGATAAAGAAAAATAATAAAAATTTCTAAGAGATTAGTTGTATACAAAGGGGAGAAACGTCAGGAGTTACTATCTGATGTTTTTTTTGGCTTTACGATCATTTTTCCGTTTTAGCCTTCGTTGTTCTTTTCCTGATAATGGTTTTCTGTCCAAATCAATGTTGTCACTATAGTATGGAGTTACTTTTAGAGCTTTGGAGTAAGGTTGTATATTTATAAGACCTTTTTCCAAGGCTTCTTTCTGTGTGACTATTAAATAGTTTGTTTCGACACATTTTTCTTTAGCAACATCAAGTAAATCTCCTTTTGCTTCATTTTTGATTACTATAATTTTTTTATTGGACAGATCATTGTTAATTATACCAATAATATAATGATCTGGAATTAATGTGCTTATCAATTCGTCTTTCATAAAAATATAGCTAGTAAAGATTATAGAATAACCTATCGCTCAATAACTGATTAACCATTGAAACTTAGTATTGTTATATAGGTTAAAAAAATCTTGTTAATAATGCCTCTTCCGCTAACATTGTGTATATGACATTGGGCGGTTCGGTTTGTAAGTCACACTCTTTCTCGATATCTTTCTTGGTGCTCGTGGGATAAGAACTGCGTTTAAAACGCCCAACGCCCACATACACCTATCGTTATAGGGCATTTTAAAAGACGACACAATGAAACAAATAATTTACATATTGACATTAGCATTTGGACTTTATGGTTGCAACAACAAGACAACAGAAAAAGCGACCGACCAAAACTTGGGAGACACTTTACAAACTATTTCGGCTGACAAACCTAATTTGGAAATTTACATCAAAGACAAATCGCAATACGACCAGACTTTTATAAATGGACTTGCGGACTACAATGAGCCTATAAAACTCATTGACAATTACATTATAACTGGCAAAGACACAACGTATTTTCCGGAAGACCTTAATTTAAATAAAGAGACAACTTTTAAAGCAACAAAGGACATTAATAAATATGTGCTGACAGTTACAAGAAACAACTTAACAAATTTGACATACACATTTAAACTCATAGACAAAGACAATAAAACTGTTGACACCAAATCGGGAAAAGCAATTTTAGGTTCAATGTTTTTTTTAGCGTCAGAAGTTGACGAAGACAGCGAAACAGGTGACGGTTACGGTAGTTGTGAATATTGGGACAAATCTAATGACTGCTGGTTTGCAATAAGAATTGGAATTGGAAAGGACGACAACGGAAAACTTAGAGCAATGCTAAAATATGGTTGTGACGACAAAAACAAACAAACTTTAAATTTAGACGAATGCCCTACACTTCGGACAGAATAAAAACGCCCTATAACAACTAAGTTTTCGTGCGGCACAGCGTGCCGAGCATGAAAACGCTGTTGCACGGAACCTTAGGTAGTTAGGCAATGCACTATGGGTAATGAGACTATTTTTAGTGAGATATAAAAAAGTGGAGAGGATATTTAGGGAGTTATTATCCTTACGATGAAGGCATTTTTAAACTGGTTGTTTAGATATTTCATTATTTGCTTAGAAGTTTATTGTCTATTTGATATTGTTTATTTTACCTTGGTCAAAGCTTCGCTGGAACTGCTCTGGAACAAGAGAGTTCAATTAAATATTTACTTCAGTTTTGTTGATATTGAAAAAAAAAGGTGGCCCACGTCTGTCAAAAATTTCAATAACGACCATGGTTTTGGTTTTGCAACAGGAACAGATTTTCGGGTCATAGGAAGTAATCGTTCTTCCATTTAGAGGCATGATAGTTTTCTCCGGCATCTGTGCCTTGATGGTGGGGATGGTCACTTTCTTAG
>NZ_BBLT01000013.1 GCF_000775915.1 Sporocytophaga myxococcoides | reverse complement strand
CCGCCAGTAACAGAAGTAATGTTGATCGCTCCGTTCGCAGCCCCATTACAGTTCGGATTAGTTACTGCAGCGGTCAGCACCATTGGAGCCGGCTGAGTAAGAGTAAATGCAGAGTCTTTAAAGCATCCGTTTGTATCAGTTACTCTGATGGTATAAGTGCCAGCAGCAAGGTTAATATTGTTCTGAGCAGCAGGAGCGCCGTTTCTTGTATAAGTATAAGGAGCAGTTCCACCAGTAACAGCAGTAATGTTGATAGCTCCGTTCGCAGCCCCATTACAGTTCGGATTAGTTACTGCAGCAGTCATTGACATTGGAGCAGGGATAATGATATTGAAAGATGTATCTTTTTCACATCCGCTAGCATCAGTAATTTTTACCAGATAACTTCCTCCTCCAAGTGCTGTTCTGTTCTGAGAAGTTGATCCATTGTCAGACCATAAGAAGTTATAGGGAGTGGTTCCTCCGCTAACATTCAAATTAATGGATCCATCGTTGGTCGAACAAATTGGATTTGTAACTATTCCGGTAACAGAAAAAGGAATTGGCTTAATAATAGTGAAAACTGTATCTTTTTCACATCCACTTGCATCCTTAATTTTAACTGAATATGTACCAGCTGCCAAACCTGTACGGTTTTGAGTAGTGTTCAAATCATTCCAAAGAAAAGTATATGGAGTTGTGCCACCTGAAATATTTAGGGTTATAGCGCCATTGTTAACAGTACAGGATGTATTGGTTATAATAGCGGAAACTGAATATGCAGCGGGATTGGTGATATTAAATGAAGTATCTATTTCGCATCCATTAATATCTGTTATTTTAAGGCTATAATTTCCTGTTGCCAAATCAGTACGGTTTTGAGTAGTGATTCCGTCGCCCCATACAAATGTATAAGGAGCAGTGCCACCGGAAACGGTATTAATATTAATTACACCGTTAGCTAAACCACAGCTTGCATTGGTTAAAGTGGCTGCCAATGACATAGCAACAGGAGAAGATATCGTGAAGCTGGAATCTATGAGACATCCATTGGCATCTGTTATTTCCAAAGTATAGGTTCCGGCTGTCAGTCCGGTACGATCTTGAGTGTTGGGACCGCTTACCCATGAATAGGAGTAAGGAGCTGTACCACCGGTTACTGAGGTGATATCTATGCTTCCATTCGGCATTCCACAGGTTGAATTTGTAACAACAGCAGTTAATGCTAAAGGTGTTGGTTGTGTTAGGGTAAAGAAAGTATCTAGTTCACAACTGTTATTGTCATTGATTTTAACATTGTAGATTCCTGGGCCAAGGTTAGTTCTATTTTGACTTGTTGATCCATTATCTGCCCAATTGAATGCATATGGCCCCGTTCCTCCCGAAACTGATAAATCAACAGAACCGTCTGATCCTCCGTTACAATTGGCATTGTTTAAAACAGCTGTAACCGACAACGGTGTCGGTTCAGTTATATTAAATGTAGTGTCTTTGTTACAACTATTTGCGTCTGTAATATGGACCGTGTATGTGCCGGCTTTTAAATTTGTCCGATTGGAACTCGTTATAGAACCATCATCGTCCCAATGAAAGCTATATGGTGGTGTGGCTCCTGAAACTGAGAGGTTTATGTTGCCACTATTGCCTCCGTTACAAGTAGGATTTGTGGAAGATCCAGTTAGTGCAAAATTACTTGGCTCCGTAACAGTAAATGAGGCTGATTGTTCGCAATTTTTGCTATCGGTAACTTTTACATTGTAAGTACCGATGCCAACGCCAGTAAGGTTTTGTGATGTAGATCCATTATTCCATAAATAGGAATATGGAGGTGTACCTCCTGTTATGTTTAAATTGATACCACCGTCATTTCCACCTGAACATTTCGGGGGTAAGTGAGTGCCAGATAAAGTTAGAGGTTGTGGTTGTGTAATTGTTATTGGAGGAGCCATACAAAATGCAAATCCCGCTGGGTCAACACCTGCCTGTATTGTAATATTATAAGTCCCAGGTGGCAAATCGGAAAAAGTGTGTGTATTTGAAAAGGACGATATAGCTTGTGGAGCTGCAACATCACTAACATATATATATGTATATGGTATTTTTGCTCCATTAACGGTAATTGTAATACTTCCGTTATTATTCCCGTTACAATCCACATTTGTTTGGGTTGTAATAAGTGATACTGCAGGGTTAAAGCATTGAGAAAATACTTCAATGTTTAAAAAAAGAAGTAAAAGAAATGTACAGCGCCCGGTTATTTTTAAAAATAGCTCCATAGTTGTTCTCAATTTTCAGAAGAAATTGTAACTGATTGCTGTAGGATTTTTTTATTATTATCCTGAATAATGATCCCGAAATGTCCCGGAGGCAAGTTTTCTAGATTTAAATTTTTTTTTCCTTCAATTCTTTGATGATTAATTACAGTACTCACTATGAATATTGAATATGGTTCTACTCCTCCCGTTATATCTAATCGGATGTAACCATCTTTTGATTCTTTGCTGGAAGCGTCCTTTGTTTTTACCGAGACAGAAAGCTCTGTTGTGCTTTTAGAAACATCCTGTGCATTAGCCTGATTTTGGCAGACGGCAAATGTTAATAAAGTGAGCATGTAAAAATAAAAGCGTAACATGTTTTCAGTATGTCTTAGATTTAATGTGTTTATTTCTTGCTTTTACGCTTTCGATTAATATAGGGTTTGCCTTTTTTGCACTTTTGCCGGGATTGTTTGTAACTTTTAATTTTAAGGAGAGAATATAAAACTGGATAATAACTCGTTAATGGGAGGTTAAAATTTAAAGGATTTTTCAATAATTAATTACTCTATAAATTTATATATGAGTTTTTTGGTATTATTCTTTTTGTAAATTTGTCTTAACAGGGTGGTATGCAAGGAGCATCTTCCTAAAATAAATTAATTATAATTCATACAGGCTGGTAAAGAATTAAGGTGGTTTACCAGCAACTGTTTTATAAATCTGCCTTAAATATTGAAAATACTTCTGTTATGAACACTTATAAGGATTATCTCAAGGAGATCGAAGAACGAAAAGGTCAGGGACTTCATCCTAAGCCGATTGATGGTGCTGAATTACTTAGCGAAATCATTGCACAGATTAAAGATTCAGAAAATGAATATCGAGAAGATTCTCTTAAGTTCTTTATTTACAATGTTTTGCCTGGAACTACGAGTGCTGCCGGTGTGAAAGCTAAGTTTTTAAAGGAGATTATTCTGGGTGAATCCGTAGTAAAAGAAATCACTCCTGCTTTTGCTTTTGAGTTGTTGTCTCACATGAAGGGTGGACCTTCAATTAAGGTTCTGCTTGATCTTGCCTTGAGTAATGAGGCCGCTATAGCAAAAGAAGCTGCAAATGTTCTTAAGACACAGGTATTTCTTTATGAGGCGGACACAGACCGTCTAAAGGAGGCATTCAAAAATGGTAACAAAATCGCTAAAGAGATTATTGAAAGTTATGCTAAGGCTGAATTCTTCACTAAATTACCCGAAGTACCTGAAGAAATTAAGGTAGTTACTTATATTGCTGGAGAAGGTGATATTTCGACTGATTTACTTTCTCCTGGTAACCAGGCGCACTCACGCTCAGACCGTGAACTTCATGGTAAATGTATGATTTCTCCTCAGGCACAAGAGGAAATCAAGGCGTTGCAAGCAAAGCATCCGGATAAAAGTGTGATGTTGATTGCTGAAAAGGGTACCATGGGAGTAGGTTCATCTAGAATGTCAGGTGTAAACAACGTGGCTCTCTGGACTGGTAAACAAGCAAGTCCATATGTTCCGTTTGTTAATATTGCTCCAATTGTTGGAGGTACAAACGGTATTTCTCCGATTTTCCTTACAACTGTTGACGTTACCGGTGGTATTGGAATTGACCTCAAGAATTGGGTGAAAAAGCTGGATGCAAACGGTAAACCTGTTCTCAATGAAAATGGTGAACCTGTTCTCGAGCAGGCATACTCAGTTGCTACTGGTACTGTTCTGACGATCAACACTAAGAAAAAGAAGCTTTACAATGGCGAAAAAGAGTTGATAGATATCTCTAAGGCATTCACTCCTCAGAAAGTAGAATTCATCAAAGCCGGAGGGTCTTATGCAATTGTTTTCGGTAAAAAACTTCAGACATTCGCTTCTAAGGTTTTAGGTATAGATATTTTACCTGTTTTTGCTCCATCCAAGGAAATATCCAATGAAGGGCAAGGTCTTACAGCTGTTGAGAAAATATTCAATAGAAACGCTGTTGGGACGACTCCGGGGAAAGTGTTGCATGCCGGATCTGATGTTCGTGTAACTGTCAATATCGTAGGTTCGCAAGACACGACAGGTCTTATGACTGCTCAGGAATTGGAGTCTATGGCTGCTACGGTGATTTCGCCAGTCGTTGATGGTGCTTACCAGTCAGGATGCCACACAGCTTCAGTTTGGGATAAAAAAGCTCAGGCAAACATTCCAAAACTTATGAAATTCATGAATGACTTCGGTCTTATTACTGCTCGTGATCCGAAAGGCGTTTATCACTCAATGACTGATGTAATTCATAAGGTTCTAAATGATATTACTGTAGACGACTGGGCAATCATTATTGGTGGTGACTCTCATACAAGAATGTCTAAAGGTGTTGCTTTTGGTGCTGACTCAGGAACGGTTGCTCTTGCACTTGCTACTGGTGAAGCTTCAATGCCAATTCCTGAATCAGTGAAGGTAACATTCAAAGGCAACATGAAGGGGTACATGGATTTCCGTGATGTGGTACATGCTACTCAAGCGCAGATGCTTCAGAAGTTTTCCGGAGAGAACGTATTCCAAGGTAGAGTAATTGAGGTTCATATCGGAACTCTTACTGCTGACCAGGCATTTACGTTTACCGATTGGACCGCAGAGATGAAAGCAAAAGCTTCTATCTGTATTTCTGAGGATGCTACCTTGATTGAATCTCTTGAGATTGCAAAGAGTAGAATTCAAATTATGATCGACAAGGGCATGGATAATAAAAACCAGGTTCTGCAGGGATTGATTGATAAAGCTAATAAGAGAATTGCTGAAATTAAATCTGGAGAGAAACCAGCTTTGGCTCCGGATGCAACTGCTAAGTATTACGCTGAAGTTGTTGTTGATCTTGATCTGATCTCTGAGCCTATGATTGCTGACCCGGATGTTAACAATGCTGATGTTTCTAAGCGATATACTCATGACACTATCAGACCATTATCTTTCTATGGGGGAGATAAAAAAGTGGACCTTGGGTTTATTGGTTCTTGCATGGTTCATAAGGGTGATATGAAAATCCTTGCTCAAATGCTTAAGAACATTGAAGCTCAAAAAGGAAAAGTTGAGTTCCAGGCACCACTGGTAGTAGCCCCACCTACTTATAATATTGTGGATGAATTGAAAGCTGAAGGTGATTGGGAAGTATTACAGAAATATTCAGGCTTTGAATTTGATGATAATGCCCCTAAATCTGCCGCACGTACTAAATATGAGAATATGTTGTATCTGGAGCGGCCAGGATGTAACCTTTGTATGGGTAACCAGGAAAAAGCAGAAAAAGGAGATACGGTGATGGCAACTTCTACTCGTCTTTTCCAAGGAAGAGTTGTAGAAGATGCTGAAGGTAAAAAAGGAGAGTCCTTGCTTTCATCAACTCCGGTTGTAGTGCTATCAACAGTCCTTGGAAGAACTCCTACAATCGATGAATATAAAGCTGCAGTGCAGGGTATAAATCTTACTAAGTTTGCGCCTTCTAATAAGCAGTTAGTAAAGTAGTCCTTAGTAAATAAACTATAATAAATAATTGAGACCCATCCTGCAAAACAGGATGGGTTTTTGTTTATATACCTATCCTGGTTTCAAAAAAATGGGATAAGAATGTTGTTTTTAATTACCCTATTTTACTATTTTAACTTTTAGTGTGTTCAATTGTTAACCCTTTAGAAATACTGAAGTAATTATGGCTTTCGATTTAGAAATGATTAAAGCTGTCTACGCTCGTTTTGAAGAACGTATTGAAGCTGCAAAAAAGGTTGTCGGCAGACCACTCACATTAACAGAGAAAATTCTTTATTCTCATCTTTTTGATGGTAAAGCAAGTCAACCTTATGAAAGAGGAAAATCTTACGTAGATTTTGCTCCGGATCGCGTAGCAATGCAGGATGCTACAGCTCAGATGGCTTTGCTTCAATTTATGTCTGCGGGTAAAAAGAAAGTTGCAGTTCCTTCAACTGTTCATTGTGATCACTTAATTCAGGCTGAAATAGGAGCTAAGAAAGATCTTGAAACTGCTAATAAAGTAAATAAGGAAGTTTATGATTTCCTCGCATCTGTTTCTAATAAATACGGTATCGGATTTTGGAAACCAGGCGCTGGTATCATTCATCAGGTGGTGATTGAAAATTACGCTTTCCCAGGTGGAATGATGATAGGTACAGACTCTCATACTCCAAATGCAGGTGGTCTAGGTATGATAGCTATCGGAGTTGGTGGAGCAGATGCTGTGGATGTGATGGCTGGTATGCCATGGGAACTGAAATTTCCTAAATTAATAGGAGTGAAGCTTACGGGAAAACTTAACGGTTGGACTTCTGCAAAAGATGTAATTCTTAAAGTTGCCGGTATTCTTACTGTAAGTGGTGGAACAGGTGCAATTCTTGAATATTTTGGAGAAGGTGCTGAAAGTTTAAGCTGTACAGGGAAAGGTACTATCTGTAATATGGGGGCTGAAATAGGAGCTACAACTTCTCTTTTTGCTTATGATCAAAAAATGAAGGCTTATTTGGAAGCAACCGGAAGAAAAGATATTGCATCAGAAGCTGATAAAGTTGCAAAGCATTTAAGATCGGATGAAGAAGTTTATCAAAATCCTTCAAAATTCTTTGACCAGTTAATTGAAATAAATTTATCAGAGTTGGAACCCCATGTAAACGGTCCATTCACTCCGGATTTGGCATGGCCAATTTCTAAATTTGCTGAAGCTGTTAAAGAGAAAGGATGGCCTGCTAAATTGGAGGTGGGTTTAATCGGTAGCTGCACAAACTCCTCTTATGAAGATATTACAAGAGCAGCTTCTATTGCAAAACAGGCTGTTACTAAAAAATTAAAAACTAAATCTGAGTATACTGTGACCCCTGGTTCTGAGTTGGTCAGATTTACCACTGAAAGAGACGGCCTGCTTAAAGTATTTGAAGATATTGGAGGTGTTGTGCTTGCAAATGCTTGCGGTCCTTGCATTGGACAATGGGCAAGACATACCAATGATCCAAATAAGAAAAACTCTATTATAACTTCTTTCAACAGAAACTTTGCAAAGAGAAATGACGGAAACCCCAATACTCATGCATTTGTAGCTTCTCCAGAAATCGTTACCGCATTTGCAATAGCTGGTGATCTTACCTTTAATCCTATAAAAGATAAGTTGAAGAATGAAAATGGTGAGGATGTTATGCTTGATGAGCCACAGGGTATTGAACTTCCAATTAAAGGTTTTGCAGTTGAAGATGCGGGTTACATTGCTCCTGCAATTGATGGTGATAAAGTTCAGGTAATTGTTGATCCAAAATCCGACCGTTTACAACTACTGGAACCATTCCCGGCATGGGAAGGAACTGATCTTAAAGGTTTGAAACTTCTGATAAAAGCAAAAGGGAAATGTACCACTGACCATATCTCAATGGCAGGTCCCTGGCTGAAATACAGAGGTCACTTGGATAATATTTCCAATAATATGCTTATTGGAGCAGTTAACTTTTACAATGAGGCAACCAATAAAGTTAAAAACCAATTAACAGGAGCATTTGGCGAAGTTCCTGCAACTGCAAGAGCTTACAAAGCTAAAGGGATCGGGTCCATTGTAATTGGAGATAATAATTATGGAGAAGGTTCTTCCAGAGAGCACGCTGCAATGGAGCCTCGTTTCCTAGGCGTTCGTGCAATCCTTGTAAAATCATTTGCAAGAATTCACGAAACAAACCTTAAAAAACAAGGAATGCTGGCTTTGACTTTTGTAAATCCTGCCGATTATGATAAAGTTAGAGAGGATGATAGTGTAGATATTCTTGGTTTACAATCCTTCACTCCAGGAGTGCCATTAACAGTCGTATTGAATCACTCTGACGGTTCAAAAGACGAATTTAAAGTGAACCATACTTATAATGAGCCTCAAATTGAATGGTTTAAAGCTGGTTCAGCTTTAAATTTAATTGGTTTGAAAGAAAAAAGCAGTAAATAATTCTGAATGAACATAAATGAAAAGAGGCCCTTCTGAATGAATGGCCTCTTTTTTTATTAGATTAAATATCTTAGTCGGGTATCTGGAAAAACTATCATTTCATTTTATTTCGCTTGATCAGGTAGTTCAGTAAGATCTGATCAAATCCATTATTTATATCCGCTTTTATAAAATCAATTTTATACTGCCCTGCTTTTAATTTGATATCTTCAAAATATTGCCTTGTCGCAGAGAGGTAAGCATCCTTAACTTGTGAAGGATTGATTTTTACCTTTTGTCCTTTTTCAATGTCAATAAACTCATAAGGTCTTTCTTCAAAATTGAATTCCTCTTCTGTTTTTGAATCGATTACATGAAAAAGTAAAACCTCATGGTTGTTATGTTTTAAATGTTGCAGAGCAGGGAAGATGCTATCTTTATCACCTCTGTTTTCAAGCATATCGCTGAATATAATTACTAAAGACCTTTTGTTAATTTTATCCGCGATCTGATGAATTACACTAGCCACTCCTGATTTTTTTTCGTTGTGCTTTTCCTTCAAAAGGTTTTCCAATTGAAGAAAAACAGAATGAAGATGACTAGGGGTTGATTTTATTGGGGTAAGAATCTCAATATCTTCAGAAAAAGTACAAAGTCCTACAGCATCCCTTTGATTTTGAAGTAAGTATGCAAGAGAGGCAGCCGCCATTGTACCAAAAGTAATTTTGCCCAGGTTTTTTTCAGGGTAAAACATAGATGAAGATGTATCAATCAATAGAAGACATCTTAGGTTAGTCTCCTCCTCATATCTTTTAGTATATAAGCGATCTGTTTTTCCATAGACTTTCCAGTCTATATGTCGGGTGCTTTCTCCTGTATTGTATAATCTGTGCTCGGCAAATTCAACTGAAAAACCATGATATGGAGATTTGTGCAAGCCAGTAATAAAACCTTCCACCATTTGTTTGGCCAGGAACTCAATATTCCCAAATTGCCTTATCGCATTTAAATCTAAATTCATTAATTAATAGCTTTTTAAAAATCCGGAAATTCCTTTTTTCTGAAGCACTGCTATTTCGGCATCTCCGTTCTTTTTTTCGAAAGGACCTACAAGTAGTCTGTTTATAATAGTGTTCTTGATTTTGATCACTTCAATATAAATATTATTTGAATCAATTTTTTTCTGAAGCCTGTTAATTTCTTCCGATAAAATATCGGAATCTTTGTAAGCTCCTGTTTGAATATAATACCCACTTAATTCAGTTTCTTTGAAGTTAAAATCATATGTTCCAGGATAAGAAGGGATAGGAGGTTCAGTTTTTTTCTCATTTGCTGAACTAGCTATGGAAATTGTATCGTTGGTATTTAAACTGTCGCTTAATATTTCAATTCTAACCTTAGTTATACCTTTTTTGATAAAATTCAGCTCCTTAGCAGCGTAATAAGAAAGGTCAATTATTTTCCCTTTTGCAAAAGGGCCTCTGTCATTGATTGTCACAATTACAGAACTGTCATTGGATAGGTTTGTTACTTTAACTTTGGTATCGAAGGGAAGAGTTTTATGAGCTGCTGTAAGTTTATTTTTATGGTATCTGTTTCCGGAAGCTGTTCTTCGTCCATGAAATTTGTCAGCATAGTAGCTGGCAAATCCTTCTTCCGAAGCATTAGTTTGGGCAAACAACACTATATTCCAAGTGAAAAACAGAAAAAAGAAGATTCGTTTTTTCATACAGCGATTATAACGATCTGTTAAGTTAAAAATATACAAAAAAATAATAATGTAATTTTTTTTGTATATTTTCACTTTTTTTTTTGAAAGAAAAGGAAAGTTTTATATTTTTACTTGTAAGTAAACAAAATTATCCAAGGACTGTGGAAGAGAATAAGGATCAAGAAAAAGTAGAAATTTACTCTCAGAGAGTAAGAGCAGGGAAAAGAACGTATTTCTTTGACATTAAGTCAACACGTTCAAACGATTATTATCTTACGATCACTGAGAGTAAGAGGAGGTTTAAAGATGATGGGTATTTTTATGAGAAGCACAAAATTTTCCTTTATAAAGAGGATTTTGACAAGTTTCTCGAAGCCTTAAAAGGTACCATTGACCATGTAAAAACGGAATTAATGCCTGATGTTGATTTTTCTAAATTTGAAGATAACGGAGAAAGAGACAGGGATGAGGAAGGTAATGCTTCATCAAGTGATGAATTAACCTGGGATTAGTTTTAAAAGCTAAAACAATATTTTAGCTCCTTAATTATAAATTAAGGAGCTTTTTTTGTTTTTGAAACCTTCAAAAATGCATTTTGTTTATATATTTGCAATAAAATAAAATTAAAGATGGGACTTCAGTGTGGTATTGTAGGATTACCCAATGTAGGGAAATCAACTTTGTTCAATGCACTTTCGAATGCTAAAGCAGAAGCGGCTAATTATCCTTTTTGTACAATAGAACCAAATGTAGGGGTGATTACTGTTCCTGACGAACGTTTAATTACGCTAGAACAGTTAGTCAATCCCGAAAAGGTATTGCCAACGGTAATAGAATTTGTTGATATTGCAGGCCTTGTAAAAGGCGCAAGTAAAGGAGAGGGGTTGGGAAATAAATTTCTTGCTAATATCAGAGAGGTGGATGCTATAATTCATGTCGTTAGATGTTTTGAAGATGAAAACATAGTTCACGTGGGTGGTAAAGTGGATCCAATTTCTGATAAGGAAATTATTGATACGGAACTTCAACTTAAAGATCTTGAATCTGTAGATAAAAAAATTCTTAAGGTTGAAAAAATAGCCAAAGCAGGTGATGCTAAAGCTAAAAAGGAGTTAGCTATTCTAAACCAGTTTAAGCAAACTCTGGAGAGTGGAAAAAATGCAAGAAGTCTGCAGTTGAATAGTGAAGATGAACTGGAAGCTGTAGCGGACTTACATTTATTAACTATTAAGCCCGTTATTTATGTTGCAAATGTAGATGAGGCTTCGGTGATTAAAGGAAATAAATTTGTAGATACATTGAAAAATGCTGTAGCGGAGGAAAATGCTCAGGTAATTATCGTATGTGCTGCAATTGAATCTCAAATCGCTGAATTACAGGAAGCTGAAGAAAAACAGATGTTTCTTCAGGAATATGGCCTTGATGAGTCTGGTTTGAATAAACTAATTAAAGCTTCTTATAAATTACTTAATTTGATTACTTATTTTACAGCTGGTGTGAAAGAAGTGAGGGCTTGGACAATAAAAAGCGGATGGAAGGCTCCTCAGGCAGCCGGTGTTATCCATTCTGATTTTGAAAAAGGATTTATTAAAGCTGAAGTAATTAAAATATCTGATTACGAGAAGTTTAAAACGGAGTTGGCATGTAAAGAAGCAGGTAAAATTTCAATTGAAGGAAAAGAATATGTAGTCGAAGATGGTGATATTATGCACTTCCGATTTAATGTTTAAAACAATTTTCCTTAACTTAGTGTTGTATCCAGGTAAAATAAAAAGTTTTTTATTAAACGATTTTTTAAAATTATTAAGATTTGAGAGTAAGAATAGTTTTCGGCTTAACAAACAAAGGGGCTTCGGTACCCTTTCACCATCAGTTTTTACTATCCGGGTTAGTAAATTCTGTTATGGACAGACACAGGATTGAGTTTCCTGATTTTGACTTATATAATTTCTCGGGTTTAAAAGGACAGACCAAAGTTGGAAAAGAAGGCTTGCACTTCTATTCTAATAAGGTAACTCTAGTCTTTTCAAGTCCAAATGAACATTATATAGAAGTTTTCGTCAGGGCATTATTTAAAATGCCTCAGGTTGAAATCGGTAAGTTATTACTCGTTCCTCTCACGGTAGAAAGAGAAGCAGAACCTCAACTTGGAAACGAGGTGAAGTTTATCTGTATTTCTCCTTTGGTGATTATAAATCCAGAGGAAAAGGGAAGCGATCCTAAGAAGTTCATTAGTCCTTCTACAGATATGTTTTCGGATATGCTTTATGAAAGTACGATGAGCAGAATGGAAAAATCAAAAAGATTTACCCCTGAGGAAATTGCGTCTTTCTATAAATTCCAGATTGTTCCGGATAAAGACTATCTGACTAAAATTAGAGAGGAAGAAAAGAAATTTGCACGAATTTTCCCTGTTTTTCATAAAGCTGAAAAATACGAGGTAAGAGGATATACTTTCCCTTTTACATTATATGCGGATCCTAAAGTTCAGCAATTTGTATTTGATTGCGGTCTTGGATTTTACGCCTTTAAGGGCTTTGGAATGTTGGATATTGCAAATGCAGATCCAAACCAAAGAACTACTCCATTTATTGTTAACAATGATTAGGAATATGTAAACGGAAGAATTTAGTTTCTTCCGTTTATATTTATTGACTTGTAGCCTACCACAATATCTGATCTCGCTCCCGGAGGTCTGTAATAAACAATAAAATCGTATAAATTCTGGGTTGCAAAGTGAGAACCTTCAAAAAATACTTCATCACTGACTCTGCTTCCTTTCGGTACGAAAGCATATCTGTAATTATAGTAACCTTGTTTTAATAAGGTTTTCAATTGATATGTATTTGTTTCACTATTGAATAACAATTCCGATCCTGGCCCTAATTCATAATTGTTGAATGATCCAATTACAAATACCTTTCCAGGCACAGGTCCTTTAGTGTCAAGAGAAAAATTGGTAAATACATAATCTGGCTCAATCTCTTTTGTCTTAGTTTCATATAACTCTACAACAAATCGGCCATCAATATCTGGATAGAGAGCATAGGCTTGATTATTGGTACTCAAATCTCTCTTTAAAAACGCTTCTGCAAAATCCGGTTGAATAAATATTTTATCAACATTAATATCATTAAACTTAACACTCCTGGTACTAAAGGTCCTGAATTCATTACCTCCCGGAAAATTGTTCTCAAGATTAAAATAGTTATATTCCAGTTTACGGAGATCTTCCTGTACATACAAAGGCTGCAGATTGTCAATAATCTTATCCCACCTGTTGTTCTGTCGAATCACAACCTTTATAGATCCTCTGGGATTTATAATTTCCATATTGGGATACAAAATATTAAAATCCAATTGTTGATGAGTGAAGCGCTGGCTGACCCCGGTAGAAGGCTTTTGCTCTACTGCAATAGCTACCTTGCTATCAAAAACAATAAATCTTTTGGTTAAAATAATATCAGATTCATCTCCACTTCTGTATATAACAGCAAGATAATTTCCTGTTACTCTTACCTTAGGTAAGGTTGTTTTGTAATGTGTGTACGGAATTCGGGTTCCTATTGAGGACTTTCGATCCTCTATAAAATATTCGTTATATCCGTCAAGGTATTGAACTGTGCTAAGGCTAGAAATAGTCCAGTCTGCATTGCAATGGATGATTTTAAGATATAAGCTAGATGCTCCTTCTCCTAATTCATCAAATTCCAGAACCAGTGGCACACTTTGAATTAAAGGGACAATGGGAGTATTTAACTCATCATTGTTTCCTGAATTAGCAGGATATAGCAACACTGTTTTAAACGCTTCTTCATATACAAAATCCTGGGTAATTAAAGTCTTATCCTGAGATTGTAAATTATTATTAAAGGCAAATTGAATAATGCTGGAAATAAATAGGAGACTAAAAAGTCTCCTTAAAAATTCAGTTCTGATCATACTATTTTTGGTCTTCAAGCTCTTGTATTTTTTCTGCATATTCATCCCATTTCTGCTGTTCTTGTTCGAGTTGCTGACGAAGCAATTCATATTTAGAATTAGTATCTGCAAGTTTTTGAACATTACTATAAACGTCCGGCTTAGCCAGTTCTTCTTCTACTTTTGCTTTTTTATTTTCCAGTTCTGTAATCCTTGTTTCCGTTTTTTCCAGCTGATTTTGCAAACTCTTTAGTTCTTTTTGTATTTCCTTTCCTGGTTCAGTAATATTTTTTATAAGCTTTTCTTCTGACTTTTTTGGAACGGAAGAACTTACAGGCGCAGTTACCGAATTCTTAACTCTTTGTTCTTGCCAGTAACAGTATTCTTCGTATGTACCAGGATACTCTTTTATTTCATTATCTTCAATAAACCAGATTTTATTTGCTACCTGTGAAACAAAATGTCGGTCGTGTGAAATGACAATATAGGTGCCTTCATATTGTTGAAGCGCCTGTATCAGAATATTTACAGAGACAATATCCAGATGGTTGGTTGGCTCATCCAGCAAAAGAAAATTTGCTTCTGAAATAAGAGTTTTGGCAAGTGCTACTCTTGATTTTTCCCCTCCTGATAAGACTTTGATTTTTTTGAAAACATCATCATTGGAAAAAAGAAAACATCCGAGTATCGTACGGAGCTCTAACTCTGATTTGTCACTGCCAGCTTCTTTAAGCTCATCCAGCATAGAGTTATTAACGTTTAGAGCCTCAAGCTGGTGCTGCGCAAAAAATCCCTGAAGGACGTTGTGTCCTTCTGTTCTTTCTCCTTCTATATTTTCAGTACCTGCGATGATTCTTAAAAGTGTGGATTTCCCTTTTCCATTTGCGCCTATTAATGCTATTTTATCCCCTCTTTCAATAATAGCATGTGTGTTCTTCAATATATTAAGGTCTCCATAAGACTTTGAAATATTTTTTAAAGAAAGAATTGTTCTTCCTGGATTTTTGCTGAATTTAAATCGGAAATTTACTCTCGCATTTTCCTCCACAACATCCTCAATTAAATCCATTCGTTCCAGAGATTTAACACGAGACTGCACTTGACGAGCTTTGGATGCTTTCGCTTTGAATCGGTCTATAAAGCGCTCCGTCTGGCGGATTTTGGATTGTTGATTTTCAAATGCACCTTTCTGAATCTCGGCCCTTAGAGCTTTTTCTTCAAGGTAAAATTGATAATTGCCGGCATAAATATGAAGGTTTTGCTGGGCTACTTCCACCACCGTTTTTACTGTATTGTCAAGGAAGTATCTGTCGTGAGACACCACAATAATAGCACCTTCATAATTTTCAAGATATTTCTCTATCCATTGAATAGATGGAAGATCAAGGTGGTTGGTAGGCTCATCAAGAAGAAGGAGAGAAGGTTTTGCCAAAAGTAGTTTAGCTAACATAACACGCATTCTCCAGCCTCCTGAAAATGTTTTTAAAGGCTTTTCAAGATCTTTAGTAGAAAAACCAAGTCCCTCTAGTATTTCTTCAGCCTTGGATTGAATTGAATAGCCATCCAAAGCTTCAAATCTTTCCTGAAGTTTAGTTAGTTTGTCAACTAGGGAATCCTTGTAATCGACCTCCATTTCTTTCAATACTTCATCAATTTTCTTTTGAAGGGCCATAGCTTCTTCAAATGCCTGCATGGCTACGTGAAGTATACTCTCCTGGGAATCATAAGATAGAAGATCCTGGTTAAGAAAACCAATAGTACATTCTCCACTCCTGGAAATATCCCCTTTGTCAGGCTTGTACTCCCCGGTAATAAGACGAAGCAATGTAGATTTTCCCGTTCCATTGGCGCCTATGAGTCCAATTCTGTCTTTAGGCTTTATGTGTAGAGAAACATCTTCATAAAGTGGTCGACTACCTATATAGAAAGACAGATTGTTTATTGAGAGCATAATTTATAATAATGAAATAAAAGGCAAAGTTAACCAAATAAGAGGAGTATGGAAAGTTTTATCAAATAATGAAGGCTGGTCTGTAAAAGTTCAATGGTAATTAATTAATTTTGTGGTAAAGCCTAATTAATCGTTAGCTATTGAAAAATCCTGTTTATTACTGAATCAATTGTCTTTCTATAAATTTCAATCTTTTGATTTATATTGAAAGATTTTTTTAATATTTAATCCCTGTTTAAAATACTCTGATGGAAAAACCTGCTTTTGATGATATTTACATGGAATTGGCTGTAAATCTTTCCAAAAGATCTCACTGTGTAAAACGGCAAGTAGGAGCGGTGCTGACCAAAGATACAAGAATTATATCCATTGGTTATAATGGTCCGCCTGCCGGCACACATAATTGTGATGAAGAATGGCCGGTAGAAGGTTGTCCCCGGGATTCTAAAGGGAGCTGTTCTCTAGCTTTGCATGCAGAGCAAAATGCAATTATTTATGCGATAGAAAATGGCGCAAAAATTAAAGGATCAACAATTTATGTAACATTATCCCCTTGTATTGCATGTGCCAGAGTTATCTTCAGTCTTGGAATTTCCAAAGTCATTTTCCTTCATTCATATGCTGAATATAAAGGTATAGCGAGTGATGAAGGCGTAGACTTTTTAAGGAAGTTTGGTGTAGAGGTCGAAAAATATAAAGGAGAGTTGCCTCATTTCACTCCTGACGATGTCAGCCGAGGTTAATATTATAAAATATTAACCTCAGTTTCCAATTCAATGCCAAATTTTTCGGATACTGATTTTTTAATTTCTAACGAAAGATTTTTGATTTCCTCTCCACTAGCATTTCCGCAATTTATAAGAACCAGTGCTTGATTTTTATGAACGCCTGCATTTCCAATAACTTTTCCTTTCCAGCCACATTGCTCATTCAGCCAACCTGCCGGAACTTTTACTTTTCCAGGTTCGCATGGAAAAAAAGGTATGTTGGGATATTGAAGCTTGAGATTTTCAAATTGCTTTTCAGGAATTTCAGGATTTTTAAAAAAACTTCCTGCATTTCCAATTATTCCTGGATCTGGAAGTTTTGATTTTCTTATATGGATAACTGCATCACTAACATCTTTAACAGTGGGCTTAAATACATTCATTTCTTTTAATGTATCTGTAATAGCTCCATAAGAAATATTCAGGTGGGGATTTTTTTCCAGTTTAAAAATCACATTGGTGATGATAAATTTCCCTTTAAAATGTTGCTTAAAGATGCTGTCTCTGTAACCAAATAAACAATCCTGATTGGTAAAGATTGCTTTATCTCCGGTTGTTATATGGATAGCTTCCAGACTTTCCATGCAGTCTTTAAGTTCTACTCCATATGCCCCTATATTCTGGATAGGAGCAGCACCGACACTGCCAGGAATCAGCGATAAGTTTTCCAATCCTCCAAAACCTCGTGCTACTGTAAATAATACAAGATCATGCCAAAGCTCTCCAGCTCCTGCCTTAATATAAACAGAAGTGTCATTTTGTCCAATTATTTCGATACCCTTTATCAGGTTATGCAATACCAGTCCGTCAAAATCTTTTGTAAAAAGAATATTGCTTCCTCCGCCAAGTACTAATTTGGGTAGCGTTTTATATTCTTCATTTTCCAAAATTTCTAATAACTCACTCTCATTTTTGAATTGAGTATAACCTTTTGTTATGACATCTATCCCAAAAGTGTTGTATTTCTTTAAATTAAAGTCTGATTTTATTTCCATTTAAAATAAAAATTCTCCTATAAAAACCCCAAGTTTTTTAATTCTGTTCAAAGTTAACTTTTCAAAAAAACAAAATGATGATGTAGGTCACATTTTACATTTTGAGGTAAAAAAACTTATACACATTTTTTTTGAATCATGTAAGAAATAGGTAAGTTTTTGAAGATGTTATTTTCTGAAGTTGAAAATCATAATGGGTTGAAATCATGAGGTTTAGTCATTAAAAATTGTTGTTTTGGGTTAATTATTTGATTTATAAACTTTTAAAAGGAGTTGTCCACAAAGTTTAGTATTTTTTGTGGAAAAATGTTATTTAAAATCATTCTAAATTATGGCCATTTTTTGAGTTTTTAAAATATAATCATTTGATATTCAGGTGTAATTTATCGGAAGGTTCCCTAAGGTTATATTTTCATTAAAATTGCTCTGAAAACATTTTTGATAAATTCAATTCCCATACTAGATTTGTGCGACTTTATAAAGAGTATGCCCAAATTAACGGATAAAACTAATTTTAACATGTCCTTAACCAATACCATCAATCGCTCGGCGATTACTTTGTTATTACTTTTTCTTTCACTTTTTGTCAGTTTACCATCGAATGGTCAGGAGAAACCTGCAGCAGCAGGAGCTGATCCAGAAAAGGTGGCTGAAGGTGCAAAGTTATTTGAAGCAAATTGTAAGGCTTGTCACGCCGTCCATGACGTAGTTGTTGGGCCCGCGCTGAAAGGTATAACCAAAAGAAGACAAATTGGCTGGATAGTCAATTTCGTTCACAATTCACAGAAAGTAATTGCAAGCGGCGATCCGTATGCTGTTGAGCTTTACAACAAATTTGGTAAAGCTGAAATGAAATCTTTCCCTGAACTTTCAGAAGACCAGATTAAAAATATTGTAGCATATGTAGTAGAGGAAGAAGGGAAAGGACCTGCCAAAAAAGCGACAGCTGGAGAAGAAACTACTACTACAACCGAAGCTTCTAATGACGAAGGTGGATATTCAGGTATCATACTAATTCTGATCATCATCGTTCTTGTATTGGTTCTTGTAATGTTAGTTGTATTCCTGTCAGTATTGAAAAGATACCTGAAGGATAAAGAAGAAAAACTGACAGAAGCAGATCAGGAAATAGTAAATCAAAAATTTGATGTTATTAAAGTAATAAAAAGCAAAGGATTCCTTTCTATAGTAGGTATCATCTTTGTTGCATTAGCCCTTAGAGCTTGCTGGAATAACATGTTATATGTGGGTGTTGATCAGGGATATGCTCCAATCCAGCCAATTCCATTCTCTCATAAACTTCATGCAGGTCAGTACAAAATCGATTGTAACTATTGCCACACGGGAGTAACTAAAGGAAAACAAGCAAACATACCATCTTTGAATATCTGTATGAACTGCCACACTCATATCAAGAGTGGCCCAAGATTCGGTCAGGATGGAATTGCAAAGGTTGTTGATGCTTACAATTCAAATAAGCCGGTTAAATGGGTAAGAGTACATAACCTTCCTGATCTTGCTTACTTCAACCACGCTCAGCACGTGCAAGTAGGTGGTATAGAATGTAAAACATGCCACGGTCAGATCGACACAATGGAAGTAGTAAGACAACACTCACCTTTAACTATGGGATGGTGTATCAATTGCCACAGAGAGACTGCGGTGAACGGAAAAGACAATGCTTATTATGACAAGCTGATGGAACTTCATTCTAAGAAAGGTCCATTAAAAGTTGCAGAAATCGGAGGTCTTGAGTGTTCAAAATGTCACTATTAATCAATTTAGAAGCCTAATTCATTTTATATAGATTCTTATGAAAGATAACAATAAAAAATACTGGAAAGGAATTGAGGAGTTATCCAACGATCCAGAATTTTTAAAGCATGCGCATAATGAGTTCCCTGAATTTTTATCTGTAAAGGAAAAAGGAAGCAATGATGCTTCTGATGCTCCAGACAGAAGAGATTTTTTGAAACTATTAGGCTTTAGTGTTGCTGCAGTTTCCCTTGCTGCTTGCGAGGCTCCTGTGAAAAAAGTTATTCCATATGTAAACAAACCTGATGATGTTGATCCGGGAATTGCAAACTGGTATGCATCTACTTATCAGGAGGGTGGCGAATATTGCAGCATCTTGGTAAAAACAAGAGAAGGAAGGCCTATTAAAATTGAAGGAAATAAACTTTCTCCAATTACAATGGGAGGAACAAGTGCAAGGGTGCAGGCTTCTGTTCTAAGTTTATATGATACTGAAAGATTAGAGTTTTTTGTTGAGGAAGGTAAGGCGGTAAAAGTGAAGTCGGTTGCTGAGTATGCTTCCCTTGATAAAAAAATCATTGATAAGTTAACTGCAGCTCAGGCTTCAGGGAAATCTATTAAAATAGTTTCTCAGACAATTTTAAGTCCTACTACTAAAAAGGTAATTGAAGAATTTAAGGCGAAATACCCAGCTACAGAACATGTAGTCTATGATGTTTTATCAGCAGATGGTATCCTTAAAGCAAATGAACTGTCTTTTGGACAGAGAGTGATTCCTTCCTATAACTTTAGTGCAGCAGATGTCATCGTGAGCTTTGGTGCTGATTTTTTAGGAACATGGATTTCTCCGATAGAATATGCAAAACAATATTCTAAAACGAGAAAATTAAGTGTTAATAAGAAAACAATGAGTAAGCATTATCAGATCGAAAGCAATTTGTCGCTTACCGGTTGTAATGCTGATACAAGATTACCTATCAAACCTTCTGAAGAAGGACTTTACGTTGCAGCTTTATACAATGCTCTTGTTGGAGGATTAAATGTTAAATCACCTAACCATGATGTAATTAAAAAGGCAGCAGCAGATTTATTACAAGCAAAAGGAAAATCATTAGTTATAAGTGGATCAAATGATCCTTACGTACAGCTTCTAGTAAATAAAATCAATAGTGAATTAGGCAATTACGGTAAAACTATTGAATTAAGTACGCCTTCTTTCCAAAAACAGGGAAGAGATGAGGCTATCCTTAAATTTATTGATGAAGCTAAAGCTGGTCAGGTTGGTGCTGTTATATTTTACGGAGCAAACCCTGTTTACGATCATCCAAAAGGGGCTGAGCTGAAAGAAGCATTAAAGAAAATCTCACTAAAAATTTCCTTTAGTGATCGTATGGACGAAACTGCATCTGAAGTAGATTATGTATGTCCGGATCTTCACTTTCTTGAATCTTGGAATGATGCTGAACCTAAAAAAGGATATTTCAGCTTAACACAGCCTACTATTACTCCAATATTTAAAGGTAACAGAGTTGCTCAGGAGTCACTTCTGATCTGGTCAGGTAACAAAACAGATTACTACACATACCTGCAGAATAACTGGAAGTCAAGATTGACTGGTGGTAATTTCCAGGAATTATGGGATAAAACCCTTCGCGATGGAGTATATCAAATTCAGTCTTCAAGTTCAGCAGAAGCAGCAAGTGCTGTAAATGTTAACTTAGGTGAAGTTGAAGAGAATATCAATAAAAATTATAAAGCTACATCTGGTATAGAGTTAAGTCTATACTATAAAGTAGGTTTGGGATCCGGTTCGCTTTCAGCTGGAAATAACCCATGGTTACATGAATTACCTGATCCTGTTTCTAAAGCTACTTGGGATAACTATCTTGCTATTCCTAAAAAAATGGCTAATGAAATGGATATCAGCCAAGGGGATGTTGTAGCTCTTACAGTTGATGGAAAGAATACAGGCATTGAAGTTCCAGTGTTAATTCAACCAGGACAGGCAAATAATACTGCTTCATTGGCTCTTGGATATGGAAGAACTAAAGCTGGTAAATGTGGAAACGAGGTAGGAAAGAATGCATATCCTTTAATCAAAGTTAAAGGAAACAGAATTGATTTGAATGCTGGTGTTGTAACATTTGCTAAAACTGGTGATGAGAGGAAAATAGCTCAGACTCAAACGCATCATACAGTAATGGCTCGTCCAATTATTCAGGATGCTTCTCTGGCAGAATATCAAAAAGATGCTGGGGCAGGAAGGTATAAGCCAATGATTCATACTAACCTCTATGGAGAAAAGAAGCCAACTGAGATAACAGTTTGGTATGAGCATGAGAAGCCAAACCACTTATGGGGAATGAGCATAGATCTTAACTCTTGTATTGGTTGTGGAGCATGCGTAGTAGCTTGTCAGTCTGAAAATAACGTTCCTGTAGTTGGTAGAAAAGAGGTGCTGAACAGAAGAGAGATGCACTGGATCCGTATCGATCGTTATTATAGCAGTGATGCTGAGACAGATAAGACAGGTGAATATTTTGAGAGTGAATCAGGAGTTAAAGACCTTGAAATAGCTGCAGAGAATCCGACAGTAACATTCCAGCCAATGTTATGTCAGCAGTGTAATCACGCACCTTGCGAATCAGTTTGTCCGGTTGCCGCTACTACTCATAGCAGCGAAGGTCTGAACCAAATGACCTACAACAGATGTATCGGAACAAGATACTGTGCAAATAACTGTCCATATAAAGTAAGAAGATTTAACTGGTTTAAATATTTCGAAAACGAGGAGTTTGACAAGAACGTCAGCATGAACAACTTCCTTGGTAGAATGGTGTTGAATCCTGATGTAACTGTAAGATCAAGAGGAGTTATGGAAAAATGCTCTTTCTGTGTACAGAGAATTCAGGAAGGAAAGCTTAAAGCTAAGATGGAGAAGAGAAGACCAGTTGATGGTGAAATCGTTACCGCTTGTGCTTCAGCATGTCCTACAGATGCAATTATATTCGGTGACAGAAATGATACTGAAAGCAGACTACACAAAGATAATGCTGTTGAAAATGCAGAAAGATCATATGCAGTCCTTGAAGAGCTTAATGTTCAACCAAACATTTTGTATCTAACTAAAATCAGAAATTCTTAATTTAGAACCTATTACAGATTTTTAATATAAAAAATATGCAAGTTACTTCGCCCGTAAGACCGCCTCTGGTAACAGGGGGCAAAACTGTCTCTGATGTTACTCAGGATATAAGCAGGCACGTAGAGAATAAACCTACTAAATTGTGGATCATGGCATTCACACTTTCTTTAATCACCCTAGGTTATGGTTCATATTGTTTATGGATGACCTGGTGGAAAGGAATCGGAATGTGGGGATTGAATAAAACAGTGGGTTGGGCTTGGGATATTACCAACTTCGTTTGGTGGGTTGGTATTGGTCACGCAGGTACGCTGATCTCTGCAATCCTTTTGCTCTTCAGACAAAAATGGAGAACATCAATTAACAGAGCTGCTGAAGCGATGACAATCTTTGCGGTTATTTGTGCTGCAAGTTTTATCGTGGCTCACATGGGTAGACCATGGCTTGCATATTGGGCACTTCCATTGCCTAATGCATTTGGATCTCTTTGGGTTAACTTTAACTCTCCTCTTGTATGGGACGTATTTGCGATCAGTACTTACTTTACTGTTTCGCTGGTATTCTGGTACATTGGTCTGGTTCCAGATTTTGCGACAATCAGAGAAAGAGCAACCGGAGTTAGAAGAATTGTATATGGTGCTTTGAGTTTAGGTTGGGACGGTTCTGCTAAAGCATGGCAAAGATACGAGGCGGTTAGCTTAGTACTTGCTGGCTGTTCTACACCACTTGTACTGTCAGTTCACACAATTGTTAGTATGGACTTTGCAACTTCAGTAATCCCTGGCTGGCACGCTACAATATTCCCTCCTTACTTCGTTGCAGGTGCGATCTTCTCCGGTTTTGCGATGGTGTTGACGCTAATGCTTATTACAAGAGTAGTATTCAGACTTGAAGATTATATTACTGTAGAGCATATGGAGTCGATGAATAAAATTATCGTACTAACAGGTTCTATCGTTGGTATTGCTTATTTATCAGAATTCTTTATCGCATGGTACTCTCATGTTCCATATGAAAGTTATACATTCATTAACAGAGCGTTCGGAGATGACTATTGGTGGGCATACTGGTCTATGATGACTTGTAACGTAATCTCTCCTCAGTTATTCTGGTTCAGAACTGTAAGAAGAAGTATTGCATGGACATTCCTTCTTTCGATAGTTGTAAATATTGGAATGTGGTTCGAGCGTTTTGTAATCATCGCTACTTCGCTTTCAAGAGACTTCATACCTTCTAGCTGGGCATATTTTTCACCTACACTTTATGATATCGGTGATTATCTGTTCACTTTCGGTTTGTTCTTTACTCTCTTTCTTTTATTTGCTAAATTCTTCCCTGTAGTAAATATGGCTGAGGTAAAAGCAATTATTAAATCATCATCTGCAAAAAAAGATACTAAATAAGGAATATGTCAAAAGGCACAAACTATATAATAGGAGTATTTAACGACGAGGATGTACTGATGGATGCGGTTGGCACATTAAGATCATCCGGAGTTAAAATTCAGGAGGCTTATACACCATTTCCTGTACACGGTTTAGATGATGCTTTAGGTTATAAACCATCAAACCTTCCAATTGCAGCGTTTCTATTTGGATTAACCGGGACAATCTGCGCATTATTATTAACTATTGGTACTATGGGCTATGACTGGCCTATGGATATCGGAGGTAAGCCATATATTCCGCTTCCTCATTTTATACCAGTAACTTTTGAGCTTACAATATTATTAGCTTCATTAGGTATGGTCGCAACCTTCTTGGTTATCAGCAATCTTAAGCCGTGGGGACATGACCCGTTCATGTTCGATGGAAGAAGTACGGATGATAAATTTCTTCTTGTTATTGATCTGGATAAAAATAAAATGGATAAAGATGCTCTTACCAATTTATTCAAACAGACAGGAGCTTCAGAAGTAAACTCTAAAATTGTTGAAAATCATTAATATTATTTTCGGACATGAGAAACGCTTATAAATACACATATATATTTTTAGTCCTTAGTGTTATCTTTTCTTCTTGTGTTGATCAGAAGAAATTTGAGAACATAGGAACACATGAAAAACCAAATGTAGAATTTGCTCCAAACATGTACTACTCAGTGGCTTATGAACCACTAAGTCAGATTACTGATACAGATGCGGGGTTGTGGTTAAATTCAAACGATAGTGATACTGGAGAGTTTTATAACTCAAATCCTTACAATCCTCATAGAATGAATATGAGAGAACCTGCTGCTAATACGGTTAGGTTTAATGATGGTGGTTTTTTGCCATATCGTCTTCCTAAAGATTGCCTTGATTATGCATCAAAGACTCTTCTAAACCCATTGAAGGTTAATGATAAAACTATAGAAGAGGGAAAAATTCTTTATGTTAAGTTTTGCGCTCACTGCCATGGAGAAACAGGACTAGGCGATGGACCTGTAAACGATGCTTTAAAAGGTGTGGCTAATTTAACTACTGGTTCCATAAAGGATGCGACTCCTGGACACATATTCCACGTGATCACTTGGGGTAAAGGAAGAATGGGAGCTCATGGTAGCCTGTTAAATCAGGAAGAACGTTGGAAGATTGTTTCTTACGTAAAAGAAAATTTACAAAAAGCTGAAGCGCAACAATAAAACACATTAAATTTTTAACTCATGGTAGTCGAAGAAAAATTTGAATTTACAAGCGGGGCTAAAAAGAAAATTATAACAACCTTTGTGGTCGGTCTTGTATTGGCCTTAATAGGAATATTTGTAATAGGCTCAAGAAGTCACGGGCATGAAGAAGCTCATGGAGCCAGTCATTCTAAAGAAACAGTTGCTGCTTCAGCTCAACATCATGGTGGTCATGATGCACACGCTCAAGAGCATTCCGCAGCTGATCATCATGGGGGAGGAGAGCATGCTGAAGGTGGACATCATGGTGCAACCGGTATTGCTTTAAGAGTAATTAAAAACCTTTGGCACAACAGTATATTCTTTACTGGTATCGCTGTTATAGGTGTATTCTTTATTGCCTTTAATTACATCGCACAGGCGGGTTGGTCTGCTGCTATAAAAAGAGTTCCAGAGGCTTTCGGATATTACATTCCGTTTGCTGCCATATCTACGATTGCTCTTTTCTTTTTGTTCAAGCAGGATTTATTTCACTGGTATCATGATGGTTTGTACAATCCGTTTTTAGCAGACGGTAAAACTCCTAATCCGGAATATGATCCTATTATCGCTAGTAAAACCTGGTATTTAGGAAAAGGATTCTATATATTCAGATTATTTGCATACTTCATCCTGTGGTTCTTAGTATGGTTTAAATTAAGGACAAATTCTTTAAATGAGGATTTAAATGGAGATTTGAAATATCACGACAGCAGTATATTCTGGTCAGCAATTTTCCTTATTATCTGGGGAATAACTTCTTCTACTTCTGCATGGGATTGGGTTATGTCAGCGGATCCTCACTTCTTCAGTACAATGTTTGGTTGGTATGTTCTGGCAAGTTGGTTTGTAACTGGTCTTGCATTTATTACCTACATCACTGTAGCGCTTAAGGAAGCAGGTTACCTTTCTTTTGTAAATGAAAATCACTTCCATGATCTAGGTAAATTCATGTTTGCATTCAGTATATTCTGGACATATATATGGTTTGCACAATTTTTACTTATTTATTACGCTAATATTCCAGAGGAATCGTACTATTATGTTGAAAGATTAAAGAATGATATATATAGTCCTATATTCTTTCTCAATCTGATAATTAATTTCCTTTTCCCTTTCTTGATTTTAATGACTAGAGATGCTAAGAGACAAAGGATAATTCTAAAGGTAGTTGCTGTAGCTATTATTATTGGTCACTGGTTGGATTTCTATATCATGTTAACTCCTCCGATTTTGAAACATGAAGGTGGTTTGGATGCTAATTTCTTGTTTATCGAATTAGGATTGGCATTAGTATTCGGAAGTATATTTGTTTTCTTTATAATGACTGGATTGTCAAAAGCATCGTTAGTTGCTAAAAACCATCCAATGCTTGAAGAAAGTATCCACCATCACGTAGTTTAATTAGGAATTTAACTTTAATTAATAAATTAAGATAAAATGTTAGGATTATATATAAGCATAGCTGCGGTTCTTATCCTTGCTATTCTTTTCCTGGTATTCAGGATTCAGACCTTCATTGATATTGTCAGGGGAGCTAGTACCAGGAGAGTAGGAACGAGCAATAAAGTTAATGCATTTTTACTGCTTGCTTTCTTCGTTGTTTCTACAGCATTGTTTATTTGGTATTCAGTACCTGCGTCAAAGTTTTTCCTTCCAAAGGCAGTTTCTGAACATGGAGTAAGAACTGACCAAATGTTTTGGATTACAATGACTATTTTGATAATTGCATTTATTGGTACAAATATCTTCTTGTTTTCTTTTGTATTTAAATATCAATTCAAAGAAGAAAGAAAAGCATATTTCTATCCTGATAATCACAAATTAGAAATCATCTGGACAGTAATTCCTGCTATTGTAATGGCTATCCTGGTTTATTTTGGCTGGAAAGAGTGGTCTGCAATTACAAGACCAGCACCAGAAAATGCAGAGGTAGTTGAAATAATGGGAAAACAATTTGCATGGCAGGTAAGATATCCAGGTAAGGATAAAAAGTTTGGTGGTTATAATTATAAATTAATAGATGCCACCAACGAAATGGGTATGAATTTAAATGATCCTAATTCTAAGGACGATTTTTTACCTAGTGAAATTCACATTCCTAAAGGCCATCCTGTATTATTTAAAATAAGAGCAAGAGATGTTATTCACAGTGTTTTTGCTCCTCATTTCAGACTAAAAATGGATGCAGTTCCTGGACTTCCAACTAAGTTTTGGTTTACACCAACCAAAACAACTCAGGAAATGAGGGATGAGCTTGGCAATCCAAAATTCAATTATGAAATCGCTTGTACTGAAGTATGCGGAAGAGGACATTTTGCAATGAGATATGTTATCGTTGTAGAAGAGCCTGAAGAATATGAAGCTTGGTATGCAGCACAAAAACCATGGTCAGAATCTAACCTTGAGTATATTTTATCCAAGGTTGATGAAAAGAGCAAAGGTCTATATCCTGCCCCTCCAGCATCATCAGCACCTAAAAAAGATACTACATCTACCTCAGCACCGGCAGATACTGTATCTAACAATACTAGCGTTTCATTAAATTCTCACTAAAATCGATAAATATTTTCTAATAATATGTCTGTAGCCGAAAGTCATTTGCACGACCATCATGATGATCATGAACATGATCACCATGATTTACCTTGGATTAAAAAGTATGTATTTAGCGAAGATCACAAGGTTATTGCCAAACAATATCTGATTTCAGGTATTATCTGGGCAATTATCGGAGGCGGTTTATCATTACTTTTCAGACTTCAGTTAGCTTATCCGGATGCTAATTTTGATTGGCTGAAGCCTATATTGGGTGGATGGATCCAGAATGGAAAATTAGATCCAGAATTTTATCTGGCACTTGTTACAATGCACGGAACAATCATGGTATTCTTTGTATTGACTGCTGGGTTGAGTGGTACTTTCAGTAATTTCCTAATTCCTTTACAAATAGGAGCAAGAGATATGGCTTCAGGATTCCTGAACATGTTATCTTACTGGTTCTTCTTTGTATCAGGAGTTATAATGTTGATCAGTTTATTTATTGAAACAGGTCCTGCAGGTGGTGGATGGACAGTATATCCTCCGTTAAGTGCATTACCTCAGGCAATTTCTGGTTCTGGACTTGGTATGACATTGTGGCTGATCAGTATGGCTTTGTTCATAATTTCTACCTTATTAGGTGGTTTGAACTATATTACAACTGTTATCAACTTAAGAACTAATGGTATGTCATTTTTAAGAATGCCACTTACAATTTGGGCATTTTTCATTACTGCAATCATTGGTCTATTATCATTCCCAGTATTATTTTCTGCTGCACTATTATTAATATTCGATAGAACTTTCGGTACAAGCTTTTTCCTTTCTGATATTTATATCGCTGGTCAGGCTTTATCATTTGAAGGTGGTAGCCCTGTCTTGTTCCAGCATTTATTCTGGTTCTTAGGTCACCCTGAAGTATATATCGTATTACTTCCTGCATTGGGAATCACTTCTGAGATTGTCGCTACAAATTCCAGAAAGCCTATTTTCGGGTATAAAGCCATGATTGGTTCTATGTTAGCTATAGCTTTCTTATCGTTTATAGTTTGGGCACACCACATGTTTATTTCAGGTATGAATCCATTCCTGGGATCAATCTTTATGTTCCTAACTTTGATTATTGCAGTTCCATCTGCTGTTAAGGCATTTAACTATATTACAACTCTTTGGAGAGGAAATATCATTTTCACTCCTGCAATGTTATTCTCTATAGGTCTTGTATCATTCTTTATATCTGGAGGTTTAACTGGTATTGTTCTAGGTAACTCTGCTGCTGACATTCAGTTGCACGATACTTATTTCGTAGTTGCTCACTTCCACATAGTAATGGGTAGTGCTTCATTCTTTGGTATGCTTGCAGGTGTTTACCATTGGTTCCCTAAAATGTTCGGAAGAATGATGGATGAAAAACTGGGATATTTACATTTCTGGATAACATTCATTGGTGTATACATGGTATTTTTCCCAATGCATTATATTGGAATTGCAGGTTTTCCTAGAAGATACTATTCATTCACCGGATTTGATTTTACACAGAGCTATACAGACTTGTCTCAGATTATTACAATAGCTGCTATTGTAACTTTTGCTGCACAGTTTATATTCTTATTCAATTTCTTCTTTAGCATATTCAAAGGTAGAAGAGCTACTGAGAATCCTTGGAGATCTAACACTCTTGAGTGGACTACACCAATTGAGCCGGGTCATGGCAACTGGCCTGGGGCTATACCTACAGTTTACAGATGGGCATATGACTATAGTAAGCCTGGAGCTGAAGATGATTTCATACCTCAGAACGTTCCGTTCTCTGAAACAAAGGGATCTAATTTCCCTCATGAGAATGAACAAATGGTAGCTGAGGCTGAGAGTATTCATGGAAAATAATTCAGACTATAAAAGATTCGGTAAAGTAACTTTAGTTACTTTAATAGCAGTCTATTTATTGATATTGGCTGGAGGAATAGTAAGAAGTACTGGCTCAGGTATGGGATGTCCCGACTGGCCAAAATGTTTCGGCAACTATATTCCTCCAACCCATATCAGTGAACTCCCCTTAGATTATAAGGAGCGTTATAAAGTTCACGGTTTTGAAGCAGAATTTAATCCAGTCAAAACATGGATTGAATATATTAACAGATTAATGGGAGCTTTAGTAGGATTCTTGATGTTGTTGGTTGTAAGTTTCTCTGTTCCATTAATAAAAAAAGATTGGAGCCTGTTTGCGTTAAGTTTGCTGACACTTTTCCTGATTGGTTTTGAAGCCTGGCTTGGGAAATTGGTTGTTTCTTCAAACTTAGCACCTATGATGGTTACAATACATATGGGCGGTTCTTTAGTTATTGTAGGTTTGCTGATCTGGATTTTAATCAAAACATTTCCTCAGAACTTTACATACTTGAATGGACCAGCTCATTCTAAATTTAATTTCCTGGTTATATTTCTTTTGTTTTTAACCTTTCTACAGATTACCATAGGAACTCAGGTTAGAGAAGAAATTGATATAATCATAGTAAAAAGTAACAATTCTAATAGGGAACTTTGGATTGATAGTTTAGGAGATTCTTTTTTGTTCCATAGGATTATCGGTTATGCATTGTTGTTCTTATCAGGGTATTTGTTCTTTGGATTTAGAAATATCATACATAATAAAGTAATAATTAAGTCTGTCTCAGCTGTTTTCTACTGTTTAGTAGTTGAAACATTAGCAGGTATAGCATTAGCTGTCTTCAGCTTGCCACCATATCTTCAACCATTACATTTGTTATTAGCGACAATAGTTTTCGGTATACTGTTTTTCGTTTTTACAATAATAAATGTTAATCTTGAGGGTTTTAAGATGAAAGCTAAATTGAATTATTAAAAATGCAGTCAGTAAGTAGATTAAATATTCTTCACCTGGTGGGATTTAAATCTAAGGAGTATTTTAGATTATTAAAGTTCCGTCTTTCCCTTACAGTGGTTTTTTCTGCGGTTATGGGATATATTTTAGGTGGAGGAAAATCCATGGATTGGACTTTATTTGGAATATTTGCTCTTGGCGGGATGTGTCTTACAGGAGCAAGCAATATTCTGAATCAGGTTTATGAAAAAGATTCGGACAAATTAATGGATCGCACCAAAAAACGTCCGGTTCCTACTGGTAGTGTAAGTGTACCTGAAGCTATATTTCTCGCCTCTGTTTTAGGAGCTTTGTCAATATTCCTATTTGCCGAATACTTCAATTTTAAAACTGCTATTTTAGGTTTTGCATCATTAGTATTGTATGCCTTTGCCTATACTCCTTTAAAAACTAAAACACCATTAGCAGTTTTTGTAGGGGCTATTCCTGGGGCATTACCTCCAATGATTGGATGGATAGCAGCTACAGACAAATTTGGTTGGGAACCAGGTATATTGTTTGGAATTCAATTTTTCTGGCAGCTTCCTCATTACTGGGCTATTGCCTGGGTATTGGATGAGGATTATCAGAAAGCAGGTATAAGATTATTGCCGAATGCAGGAGGAAGAACTTCGGAGACAGCTTTTCAAATAATGATTTATACTTTATTCTTAATCCCATTAGGGTTTATGCCTTATTTTTTAGGTATGACCGGAATAACTTCTGCTATTGTAACTTTAATTGCGGGAATCTTATTTCTGGCTCAAACCTTTTATCTAATGAAGGAGTGTTCCAAAAGAGCAGCATTGCTGATTATGTTTGGATCTTTCCTTTATTTACCAATAGTACAAATTGCTTTTGTTTTGGATAAGGTATAGTTAAAAATATGAATCAACACGAATTAAATTTACAATCAAGCGAGCCTCAGAAGCCGCTGTCAATGCATCCGAAAAAGTTCGCTTTCTGGCTTTTTCTTGTGACAATCTTGATGATTTTCGCTGCATTAACTAGTGCGTATATTGTGAGAAGGGCAGACGGAGGATGGTTGGAGTTTGAACTCCCTTCAATTTTCTGGCTTAACTCTGTTATAATCGTTTTAAGTTCAGTGACAATGCAGCTTGCCTATTTTGCTGCTAAAAATGATAGCCTCGAGAAAACTAAATTATACTTGTTAATTACCAGTGTTTTAGGTTTAGCCTTTTTAGTGGGGCAATTTTATGCTTGGGGAGATCTTGTAGAAATTAATGTTTTCTTTGGAGGAAAGGGGAGCAATCCTTCTGGTTCATTTCTGTATGTATTGACGGGTTTGCATGGTTTGCACCTGGTTTCTGCAGTAATCTTACTTTGGGTAGTATTTGCTCAAAGTTTCAAATATAAAGTTCATTCAAAGAGCATGCTTGTAATAGAATGCTGTACAACGTATTGGCATTTCCTTGGTGGACTTTGGATATATTTGTTTGGATTTTTATTACTTAACCATTAATTTTTCATAAAAATAACAACATGGCAACAACAGCAGTCATTGACGAAAAAGAAAAAAGAAGTTTGTGGGGTGGAGGTGCTGAACCCCTTAAGGCAAGTTACGGAAAGCTGATGATGTGGTTTTTCCTGCTTTCTGATGCTTTAAGCTTTTCCGGTTTATTAATTACTTACGGTTTAAGCAGATTTGCACATAATGCATATACAGGGAAAATAGCTGATTTTGTACCTTCAGCGGATTATTGGCCCGTGCCTGAAAAAGTGTTTACACACATTCCTTTTACTCATGATCCGTATCCTCTTGTATTTGTTGGAATTATGACATTTATCCTTATTATGAGTAGTGTTACAATGGTTCTTGCTGTTGAAGCGGGTCATAGAATGGATAAAGAAGAAGTATTGAAGTGGATGCTTTGGACAATTATTGGGGGGGCTGCCTTTTTAGGTTGTCAGGCTTGGGAGTGGACAATTTTCATAATAGGAGACAAAGGAAGAATGTTGGCTGACGGAACTATGTTCTACGGTGCTAATCTTCATCAAAATGAATATGGTCCTGTTTTATTTGCAGATTTGTTTTTCTTCATCACAGGTTTCCATGGCACGCACGTATTAAGTGGAGTTATCATTAATATGATAGTATTCTACAACGTAGCTATCGGTACTTATGAAAGACTCGGACATTATGAAATGGTTGAGAAAGTTGGTCTTTACTGGCACTTTGTAGATCTTGTATGGGTGTTTGTATTTACTTTCTTCTATCTGGTTTAATTTAAATATTTAAGTGATATAAAATTATGGGACACGGTCATCATACAACAGCACATGCTCCTCAGGTGCTTCCAAAGGATAAAGAGAAAATTAAAAAAATCTGGATGACAGCTCTTATCCTTGCGGTTGTAACTGCAATAGAATTCTTATTAGCATTTACAATGGAAAGAGGTGTATTACTTACATCTATATTTGTTCTTTTAACGTTCGTAAAATCTTTCTACATAGTAGCAGAATTTATGCACCTTAAATATGAGACGAAAACTTTAATCTGGTCGATTGTAATACCAACGCTTTTTATCGTTTGGTTAGTAGTGGCACTATTAGTTGAAGGAGATGCGATATTGCACTTCAGAAATCTTTGGCAATGGTATACTGGCTTAGGTAAATAATCAGATAATGAATAAAATTATTAAAACCGGTATACTAGCTTTACTTCTGGTAATACCGGTTTTTCTATTTCAGTATTTTAAGTTCTTTGGGAAAAATCATTATAAACTTCCTGTTTTCTTCGCAACAGATTCAGTTTTAAATGATAAAGGACAATATACTATCACAGAAGCGCACGTAATCCCTGATTTTTCATTTAAAAATCAGGAAGGGATAGTAATTAAAGGGAAGGAAATCAAAGGAAAAATTCTGGTTGTGGATTTTTTCTTTTCTCGTTGCCCGGGAATTTGTCCTCAAATGACAAATCAGCTTATCAGGGTACAGGAAAAATTTAAAGAGGATCCTCAATTTCAGATTCTTTCATTTACTGTAGATCCTGAATATGATACTGTTGCGGTATTAAAATCTTATGCCCGCAAATATGGGGCTATTCCCGAAAAATGGAATTTTCTGACCGGAACTAAAGATTCTATCTATACTCTCGCCCAGAAAGGATTTTTCATTACAGCTATGGAGGATAGAGAGAGACCTCTTGATTTTATTCACAGTGAGAAACTCGTTCTAGTAGACAAAGAAGGGAGAATCAGAGGATATTACAATGGAACAGATTCTGAAGAAGTTGATCGCTTAATCACTGAAATACAAGTTCTGCAATATGAATACGCAAATTAATCCGGTTATTGAAAAAAGGGATAATCTCTATCTGATTATCATTGGTATACTGTCTGTGGCAGTACCAGTATTGGTTTCTGTGCTATTTTACCTACCACAAACAGGAAAGCTAGGAGATTTAGATGTTTCCTTTTTACCTCATCTCAATGCAGTATTAAACACTTGTACCTCTCTTGCTCTTTTGGCAGGGTTTTACTTTATAAAATTTAAAAAAGATGCAAGACTACATAGAACCGCAATGCTGGTTGCTTTTTGTCTTTCAAGTCTTTTTCTTATTTCATATGTAATTTATCATTATCAAGGACCGCAAACCAAATACGGAGATATTGATGATAATCTTGTATTGGATGCGGCTGAATTAGCTGCTGTTGGTTTTACCAGAACTATTTATATGTTTATTCTTGTTACGCATATTATATTGGCAGCAGTCGTTGTGCCCTTTGTTTTATTTGCTATTTACTTTGGAATATCTAATCAGTTCGCAAAACACGTGAAAATTGTAAAATGGACTTTCCCGATCTGGTTGTATGTAGCGATTACAGGGGTTATAGTATATTTAATGATTAGTCCTTATTATGGAGCTTAAAATTTCTGTCAGTATGAAAAAGGTGATCTTTGTTTTGATGCTTGTTTTTGTAGTAATGGTAGTCGGGTCAAGTGATCTGCTGGCCCAATGTGCTATGTGTAAAGCTACAATAAAGGATAATGTTGAATCCGGACAAGGTATAGGACAGGGTTTGAATAAAGGTATTTTATACCTCATGAGTGTCCCATATATTATCGGTAGCTTTATCGCTTTTTTCTGGTATAAAAGCAGTAAAAAGAATAATGAAAAGCAGCAGTTCCTGGATAAAATCAAATCAAAATTTGCCAAATAAATCTTCGTTATATTAATGTATACCTCTTACGATTGATACTTTGAAAAATCTTTTAAGAAAGAACGTATTTCTATTTTTATCCCTCCTGTTTTTTCTATTATCATTAGTAACCTGGAATTTTTTTAATAACAGCAGCGAAACAATCAATAAAAAGAAGATTGTTAATACTATTTCCGGTCAAATTGAACTTTTTCTGCAAAAAAATGAAAAGTCTTCAGAGCTTCTGTTTAAAACCCTTGAAAATAAATCCAGATATTCATTTTCGAGTTTAAATATACCATCTGATTATCCTTATTACATATTCAAGAATAAGCAACTTATTTATTGGTCTGACTTCAGGTATGTTCCTCTTTATGATCATGTAAAAGGGGAGTATTCCGAAAAAGTTCTATTTCAGAAGACAGGGAAATACCTTGTATCTCAAAAGAAATTGGTCACTGAAAAGGATGTTTTCGAAGTTTATTTTTTAACACCTGTTAGGGCATATATCAATCAGCCGGCGACATTCAATGATATGGTTGCTTTCAAGCCAATCATAAATGATAATAACGTACGTGTTCTGGCTAATCCGGCCAGTGACCCTGATCTAAATATATATTCTCCTCAGAAGGAATTTCTGTTTTCTATTGAGTTTTTTGAAATCAATAAAATTAAGAGTAGCTCTCTGCTATTCACCTATATTGTCCTGAGCTTCCTTGCTTTGGCTTCGCTTGTTACCGCACTTTACAGAGTAGCATTAAAAATTTCTGAAAAGAATTTTGATCTTGCTACTGTAATTCTTGTGTTCAACCTTCTGGTGATAAGAATTGCGATGTTATTTTTAAATTATCCTTCATTTTTGTCGGATTTTGGCCTCTTCAATCCAAAGTATTTTGCTTCATCTGTTTTGTCTCCTTCGTTAGGTGACTTATTGCTAAATTTTATCTTCCTTTTTCTGACTGGACTTTTTGTATTTATGAACTTCCACCGTTCAAGATTATTACAAAAGGCGAATAACCTTTCCGATATTTTCAGAAAGGCATTTTCAGTAGTTTTAATCGTTATAGCTTTACTGATTCAACATCAATTTTTCTTTATCTTAAGAGCGATTTCGCTTAATTCCACATGGTCAATTGATATAACAACGGATATTAGTTTCGGCTTTTTCCGTACCTCGTCAATTGTTGCTTTTGTTTTTGCTTCTATAAACCTGTTTTTATTACTGCATTTGATTGTAAGGGTGTTGCAGTTTTTCTGTGATAACCAGATTTTAAAAATAATCTGGGCTAGCATCATTGCCTGGTCTATATTTTCAGTATTCTTTTATTTTACTCTTGATGAAATTTCTATATCAGTAAGTCTGGCCTGCCTGGTTTATATATTGGTTATTTCATTCCTTAAGCTTCCAAGGCAGTTTATCAGATTCCGTTATGGAACTTATATCTATCTGATATTTTCCGGATTGCTGTCGGCCTTTACTGCTGCAGTTTCTATCTATGTGACCCAGGAAGAAAAAGAGGTAATAAGGAAACAGAAATTTGCCTCTCAGTTAGTAATAGATAATGACGTATTAGGTGAATATCTTTTGTCGGATGCTTCTAAGAAAATAAAAGAAGATATCTTTATTAAAAGCAGACTTGTCACACCCTTTTCTTCAAAAGATATTATAGAACAAAAGATCAAGAAGATTTATCTTTCTAACTATTTTGATAAATATGATGTAGCTGTTTCTGTATTTGATGCCTCAGGGGACGTCTTTGAAAAGAAATCATATTATGCAAACTACTTTGAGTTGTTGTCAGAGCTAAAGAAAGGTCAGCACAGAACGGAGTATAAGAATATTTACTTTCAAAGGGAAAATCTGAAGGATGGTTTCAGAAGATATATCTGTTTTAACGAAATTGAGAAAAATAATGTCATTATTGGGTATATCATTATTGAATTGAAGCATAGAAAGATCATTCCCAATAGTGTATATCCTGAGTTATTCCTTGATAAAAAAGTCTTTGAAAACTTTGATAACAAGAATTATCATTATGCTGTATTTTCTGACAGTGCTTTATTATATAGTTCGGGTAATTTTAATTATGATAAAAACCTTCCTGTTATTGACCTTTCCAATAAAAGGATTTATAACGAAGGGGTCAAACTGAAAGGCTTTCACCACCTTGCTTTCAGACCGGGAAATGGAAAGATCATAGTAGTCTCTTCTCCTGAATATGCTTATGCAGATATATTTTCCAATTTTTCATTTCTGTTTCTTATCCTTATAGTCAGTATACTATTATTCATAGTGGGATATGCTGTTCTGTTCAGGTTTAAAAAAGACACCATGAGTTTATCGGCAAAAATTCAGATTTACCTGAATATTGCCTTTTTCCTGCCTCTGTTCATAGTAAGCGTTATTACACTGAGTATTATCAGTAATACTTACAGAGAAAATCTTTATAAAGCATTTATCAAAAAAGCAGAAAGCATTAGCGGTAATATATCAGTTTACCTTGAGGGGTATAAAAAGGATATTTCGAAAAAGGAAAAACTGGAAAATACAGTGCTACAGGTGTCACAGTTTACTGAGTCTGATATTAATATTTTTAATAATGGAGGAAAACTACTGATCTCCAGTCAGCCTGCTATTTATAATGCCGGAATTGTATCTGAGATGATGAATCCCAAGGCATATTCAGGTATCATTGAAACCAGAAAAAATGTAGTGATGCTTACCGAATCTGTTGGAAAACTTAACTATAAAAATGTCTATGTAGCTATACGTTCCTTTGAAACAGGGAATTTGCTGGGGATTCTGAGTATACCTTTTTTTGAATCGAAAGCAGAGCTTGAAAAGCAGGTAATTGAAGTATTGACGACCATTATCAATATTTTTGTCACAATCTTTATTGTCTTTATTGCATTGTCTTATTTTGTAAGTCACCTTCTGACCAATCCTTTGAAAATTATTACGCACAGGATTCGTCGTACCTCCTTCGGTGAGGAAAATGAACCTCTTGAATGGAAATCGAAGGATGAAATAGGGCTACTTGTCGGAGAGTATAATGAAATGCTTGTCAAGCTGGAAGAGAGTAAACGCGCACTTTCCAGAAGTGAAAAAGAGTCGGCCTGGAGGGAAATGGCAAAGCAGGTTGCTCATGAAATTAAAAATCCGCTTACTCCAATGAAACTGACAATTCAGCACCTTCAAAGAATGTTGAAAGATGAAGCGGACAATGGAAAGGCTGTCACCCAGAAAAGTCTGAATACTCTTCTGGATCAGATTAATAATCTGAATGAAATCGCTACTTCATTTTCTTCATTTGCCAAAATGCCTAATCCTAAATCTGAAAGGATTGAAGTGTCCGGAATTGCGGAAAGTGTGGTAAACCTGTACAACAATAGCAAAGATGCCATCGTTGAGATTTTTAAGGAACCTGGGAAATATTATGTCATAGGTGATGAACAAGCTATGAATAGTATTTTTACTAACTTGATTCTGAATGGAATCCAGTCTGTGCCTTATGAGCGTAAACCTCATGTCAAAGTCATTTTCAGTGAGGAAGATTCTAAAAATCTTTTGATTGAAATCCGTGACAATGGCTCCGGAATTCCTGAATCTGTGAGAAGTAAAGTATTTATACCTAACTTCAGCACTAAATTCAGTGGATCGGGTATCGGTCTTGCGGTTGCCAAAAAAGGGGTAGAACATGCAGGGGGCAAAATCTGGTTTACAACTGAGGACGGAATCGGGACTTCATTTTTTATTGAATTGCCATTAATTCATTGATCTGAAATTTTCAAGAGCATAGGTCGCATGTTAATCAGTTTGGTTACTTGGGTTAACTTTACATGCAGGTTATTCATTTGTCTAAAACATCATTTGAATAACCAGGTGGAATGAATTATCAATACAGGATACTTGTACTTTATTTTTTTTTACTGTCAACTTCTGCTTTTAGTCAAATAGATAACAAAAGGTGCAAGTGGGTTAAGTTCACGTCTGATCCATTTGTTCTGGATTCAGCAGCAATTTTTCCGGGATCTCTGAGGGTCGTTTATCCGGCTACGGGAACCGTCATAAGTCTGGAAGGAGAAACGGTAAAACTAAAATCGGATAATGCCCCGGACTCTGTGTTTGTATGTTATCAGATTTTTCCTTTCAATATTACTAAGCCTGCATTTAAAAGAGATCGCAAAACATACGATTCGGGATCTTATTACCGTGAAGATTTTACCTATAGGTATGGCGCACCCCAGACCAAGGAAGAATTGTTTTCATCACCGGGTCTGAATAAATCAGGTAATATCAGTAGAGGAATATCTTTCGGAAACAACCAGAGCGTTTTTGTAAATTCGGTTTTGAACCTTCAGCTCGAAGGAAAACTTTCTGAAGATGTCTCTATCACAGCTGTAATATCGGATCAGAATATCCCTTTTCAGCCTGAAGGTAATACTCAGCAGATTCAGGAGTTTGACAAGGTATATGTTCAGCTTCAAAGCAAAAATGCCTCTCTCATTGCCGGTGATGTGGTAATGAAAAATAAAAATTCAAATTTCCTTCGCTATTACAGAAATGTACAGGGTGTTCAGGGTGATTATTTTTTTAAAAAGGATTCTACAATTTCTTCTGTTACTTCAGTGGGGGCTGCCCTTTCTAAAGGAAAGTTCTCCAGTATGCAATTTGGATATGGTATGCCTAATGAACTTCTGGAAGGAGTGCAGGGGCCTTATAGGTTAAGGGGACCCAATGGGGAAAGGTTTATTATAATCATGGCCAACTCTGAAAGAATTTATCTTGATGGAAGATTACTCACCAGAGGATTTGATTTTGACTATATCATAGATTACAATCAGGCTGAAATTACTTTTACCAATAACATTCTTATTACAAAGTTTTCCCGTATCAGGGTTGATTTTGAATATTCTGACAGAAACTATTCGAGGAGTATTATAAATGCTAGTCATCATCAGACTTACAAGAAGGCTGATGTTTACTTTAACTTTTATCAGGAAAAAGATAATCCTCAAAAACCAATCAACTATGAACTTTCCAATCAGGATAAATATTTTTTAAGTCTGATTGGTGATTCGATCAATAAATCCTTTATTCCCGGTGTGGATACTGTCTCTGAGTTCAGCACTACCAAGGTGCTTTATAAGAATATAGGTACACAGACTAATCCTGTATATGCCTATAGCACCAACCCGGACAGTGCATTGTATCAGTTGAGCTTTACGCAGGTGGCCATTGGTACTGGAAGTTATGTGCAGGACATCAATACGGTAAATGGAAGAGTCTATAAATATGTAGGACCTGGCAATGGTAGTTATTTACCTGTGTTGCTTGTGGTAACTCCAAAGATGAAAAATATGGCTACTATTGGAGGTGGTTATGCTTTAACCAAAACAGACTACGTCTTTGGCGAGATTGGATTTTCCAAAAGTGATCTGAATTTGTATTCATCATTAGATAGTGAGGATGATAAAGGAAAGGCTTATAAAATTGGTTATATCAATAAAGGCAGGACTTTTACCGGAATACCTTCCTACAAACTATCTGGAACAATAGATTACGAATATGATGAACAGGACTTTGCTTTCATAGACAGAATCAGATCTACAGATTTTGACAGGGATTGGAATGCGAATACCGATCTCAAATCTTCGGATCATATATTTAACACTTTCTGGTCTTTTGCCAAAGATCCTGCAAATGCATTCACCTATAAATTCAGTCGCAGAGACAGGGGAAATGATGTAAAAGGAAGTCAGCACGCAGCTTCGGCGAACAAATCATTCGGTAATCTGCATCTAATGTCCAATATCTTTTATATGAATAACAATACGGCTTCCAAAGAAGCTAATTGGAAAAGATTTAACCTGAATACTTTCTATACTACAAAATATCTTGTTCCGGGAATTTCTTATACGGAAGACAAGAATATTATAAAAGATTCTTCAGGGAAAATCATTGCTTCCAATATGTATTACGATGAACTGAAAATGTATGTTAAAAGCAGTGATACAACTCAGATTACTTACTTTGTCGACTATAGTCTCAGGAATAATGAACGGAACTCAGACGGGGGGCTTTACAAGGATAGTAAGTCTCAGACAACCAATGCTGGCCTTTCAGCAAGAATTAATGATAACAATCAGGTAAATCTGATTTCAACATACAGGTATCTGAATAACTACATGATTGGAGGTATCCGGCTGCCTAATGAAGAAACTGTAATGGGCAGACTGGACTGGAACTCTGATATATTGCAAAGGCATATTCGCTCCGAGCTGACGATTACAACAGGCACAGGACGGGAATTAAAAAGAGAGATTGCCTTTATTCCTGTTGTGACAGGGCAAGGTACGCATGTCTGGGTAGACTTGAACAGTGATAAAATTCAGGATCTGAATGAGTTCTTTGAAAAAAAATATGATGATCCGAATGGAGAGTTCATCAAGACATTTGTTCCTACAGATGAGTATATTAAAGCTTATACAAATACCTTCAACTATCGCCTTGATGCAAGTGCTCCCAGAAAGTGGGCTTCTAATCCCAAAAGAGTAAAACAGTTTTTCTCAAGGTTCTCAAGCTTTTCCTCCTGGACTGTCAATAAAAAAATAACTGACGGTGATTTGATGAGAAGGTTTGTCCCTGTAAGCAATAATATAGAAGATCAGAATATATTGAGTATCCAGGAAGCCATCCGTTCTACATTGTTTTACAACAGATCGAATCCGAAATATGGTTTGGATCTTAGTTATCTGGTGAATGATAACAAACAGTTTTTAGTACAAGGTTTTGAACGAAAGCAAAACTATGAATTGAAGTTTAATTCAAGAGTAAATATCAACAGCTTCTCAAGCTTTAAAATGCAGGCAGGGTATGGTTTAAAGAAAAACAATTCAGATTTTCTTGCCAATAGAAATTATGAAATTCAGTCTTACAAAATTAGTCCTGAAGCAGCATATCAGCCCAAAAATAACCTAAGGGTGACTGCACTTTTGGGATATACCAATAAAACAAATATATTCTCAGGATCGGAAGGGGAAACAGTACTGATTTATGAATCAGGTCTGGATGTCAGGTTTAACAAAGTATCCAAAAGGACTATCAATGCAGTGGTGAAATATTTGAATATAAAAAGTGATTTTAAATCCACAAGGCTGAATTCTCCATTGGGGTATGAAATGCTGGAAGCATTGCAGCCTGGTAATAATTTTACCTGGACTTTCAACTGGCAGGAGCGACTGGCAAATGGATTGCAGCTTTCTTTTAACTATGAGGGAAGAAAAGCGGGAGAGAATAAGATGATACATATAGGCAGAATGCAGATTTCTGCCTTATTTTAAAGAAAGACTATTTGTCTTTCTTCGTTTTCATATCTCTGATCAGTTTGTTAGCAAAAATAAAATCCTGTAGCTCTTTTACCTCAGTATCCAATAGATCTTTGTTGCTCCCTTCCCATACTTTCCGGCCTTTGTAGATGAACATAATATGTTCGCCTATCTCAAGCACAGAGTTCATATCATGAGTAACTACAACTGTAGTAGTATTATACTCTTCCGTAATATCCTTGATCAGATTGTCAATCTTAATGGCTGTCTGAGGATCAAGACCGGAGTTTGGTTCATCGCAAAAGAGGTATCTGGAGTTCATCACAATAGCTCTCGCTATCCCAACTCTTTTCTGCATTCCTCCACTGATTTCTGAAGGAAATAGCTTGTTTGCATTTTCAAGGCCAACTCTTTTAAGGCACTCGTTTGCCCTGTCCAGCTTTTCATCACGCTTCATAGTAGTAAGCATGTCGAGGGGAAACATAACATTTTCTTCCACTGTTTTAGAATCAAACAACGCGCTGCCTTGAAAAAGCATCCCGATTTCTCTTCGGATTGATTGTTTTAATTCAGAGTCCGCATTTGTAAAATCACGTCCGTCAAAAGTAATACTTCCTTCATCCGGTTTTATCAAACCAACTATACATTTAAGCAAAACGCTTTTACCCGTACCACTGGCCCCGATAATAAGATTGGTTTTACCCTTAACAAATTGACCGTTGACGTCAATAAGAACTTGTTTGTTATTAAAAGACTTGGATATATTTTTTATTTCAATCATGACTTAAAGTAAAAGTTGAGCAAGAAGATAATCAGCACAAAGTACAGCTATACAGCTGTTTGTTACAGCTTCCGTGCTGGATTGTCCTACTTCCAGAGCTCCGCCTTTGGTAAAGAATCCCTGATAAGATGAAATTGATGAGATCAGAAATGCAAAAACCAAAGATTTGATAATTGCAAAGGTGATATTGTATCCGGAAAACTGATAACGAATTCCGTAGATATATTCTTTTTCTGTAATTACTCCTGTAAGCACACCTGCAAGGTATCCTCCATATATTGATAGGAAAGCTGCAATTATTACAAGCAAAGGAAAGGTCAATATAGCTGCAATGATTTTTGGAAGGATTAGGTAAGAAGCTGAATTAATGCCCATTACCTCCAAAGCATCCACTTGTTCGGTGATTCTCATAGTTCCCAGTCCTCCTGCGATATTAGATCCGACTTTTCCGGCCAAAACCACACAGGTAATGGTAGGGGCCAGTTCAAGAACTGTCATATCTCTAACAATAGTTCCGATAATGTATAATGGAATAAGCGGGCTGACAAGATTGTAAGCAGTCTGAACCGCAGTTACTGCACCTATGAAAGTGGAGACAATTACGACTATAAATACAGAATCAATACCGATGAGAATCGCCTCATCTACAATTCTTTTAACATAAACATTAAAGCGCTCCCGGTTTACTAAAAGAGTGCTCAATAAAATCAGGTATTTGCCGAAGCTTTTCATTAGAAGCTTAATTTAGCTACGAAATTAATTATATTTCAAAAAAATAGTATAAAAAGCATAATTATAATATAAGTTGGATAATATGAAAAAGGTTATTGTGGTCTCTGGTGGAACCCGGGGAATAGGTAAAGCGATCGTTTTCAAATTTGCAGAAGAGGGGTTTGACGTCATCACATGTTCGCGTAACGCAGATCAGCTTCAAAAACTTGAAGATGAGTTCGTCAAGAAATTCCCTGGTAATAAATTGAATTGTTTTCAGGCCGATTTATCCAAAAAGGAGGAGGTAACTTCTTTTGTCAGAAAGATTAACGAAGTAGCTAAAAGAATTGATATACTGGTCAATAACACGGGTGTATTTCTTCCGGGGCAAATACACAAGGAAGCAGAGGGAGTTCTTGAGGTTCAGATTGAAACAAATCTTTACAGTGCCTATAACCTGACACGTGGTCTTGTTCAGGGAATGATCAATGAAAAAAGCGGGTATATTTTTAATATTTGCTCTACTGCAAGTATTACAGCTTATACAAACGGAGGTTCCTATTGTATTTCAAAATATGCCATGTACGGAATGACAAAAGTGCTGAGGGAGGAAATGAAACCTTATGGTATTAAAGTTACAGCAGTTCTTCCGGGAGCGACATTAACTTCCAGTTGGGAAGGAGCTGGATTGCCGGATGAACGTTTTATGAAACCTGAAGATGTGGCGGATGTCATCTTTTCCACCTATAGTTTGTCGAAAAATACGGTTGTGGAAGAAATTCTTTTGCGTCCTCAAGAAGGGGATATCAGTTAATAATTTACGATTGTAAATCTTTCTTTTATCTTAATATGGGGAAATAATGATCTGAAAACCGGATACTTATTTCCCTTTATTTTTTTAGTTTAGAATTGTAAATCAGTTAAAGTTGAGGGAAGGAATATATTTTTAAAAAATTGATAGACAGTTTAGATGCTTAAACTTTTCAGACTACTTAAAAATGGAAATTTACAATTTTAACCAAGTGACAATTGTAAATCATTACAATTGTAAATCGTTGTAGTATTTAAAATATACAATTATTAATTTTGAACAGGGATTCATGGGATTAATGGATAGACAGGATTTTGTTGACATAATTTTGCTGTCATCCTAAGAAATCCTGATTCAAACTATTTCTCTGGAGGATAATCCTAAAGGTTAGGGAACTATTATTTATATTTGTTTAAGCTGAAAGCGAAATGCTTAAAGTAAATGGTATAAAAAGAAGAGCTTCTTGAGTGAAATTAGGAGAATTTTATCCTGAGCTTGCGAAGGATAAATTGGAGTTCTTAGCTCGAAAATTGGAGTTCTTAGCTCGAAAATTGGAGTTCTTAGCTCGAAAATTGGAGTTCTTAGCTCGAAAATTGGAGTTCTTAGCTCGAAAATTGGAGTTCTTAGCTCGAAAATTGGAGTTCTTAGCTCGAAAATTGGAGTTCTTAGCTCGAAAATTGGAGTTCTTAGGATGAAATTGAAGATCGTGCTTTCAAAAAGAACAAAATTGTAATATCTGGCAAATTGAATATTTAAATTGCAAATTATTTTGTGACTATCAGATCCTCCGCAGGCTCTGGATGACAAAGAAAGCGGATGGAAGTATTAACAGTTTTCCTGGATCTCGATTGGAATTATTTCCCGCTCCCGTCCTGTTTCTCACAGGACGGAATCTTTCCAAGAGAAGGAAATAAAATTGCGAGATCAAAAATTAAATAAAAACAATACATGTAAAAGTACTTCTCCATCAGGAGAAGGATTTAGGATAAGATTAAAATTATTAATAAAAATACACGCTCTCAATGGGATCAATTGCTCCTTTAATTAAAGCCGGTTCTTACAAATACAACGACAATCTGACTCAGTATTCGCGTCGAAAAACCATCGAGGTGAATATTGGGGATGTACCTATGGGGGGAAACAACCCCATCAGAATCCAGTCCATGACGACAGTCGATACGATGGACACAATGGGTTCAGTAGAACAGGCCATCCGTATGATCAATTCAGGATGTGAATATATCCGGATTACCGCCCCAAGCGTGAAGGAAGCTCAGAACCTGGAAAACATCAAAAAGGAACTTAACCGCAGAGGTTTTTTTGCTCCAATTGTTGCCGACATCCACTTTACTCCGAATGCTGCAGAGTTAGCTGCTCGCCTTGTAGAAAAGGTCAGGATCAATCCGGGAAATTATGCGGATAAAAAGAAGTTTGAAACAATTGAGTATAGCGAATCTTCTTATCAGGCCGAACTGGAGAGAATCAGAGATAAATTCATTCCGCTTATAAATATCTGCAAGGAATATGGTACTGCTATGAGAATAGGTACCAATCACGGCTCTCTTTCAGACAGGATATTAAGCCGTTACGGAGATACACCTCTTGGAATGGTGGAATCTGCTCTTGAGTTTGTGAGAATTTGCGAAGAGCTGAACTATTATAATATCGTCCTGTCCATGAAGGCCAGCAACACTCAGGTAATGGTGCAGGCTTACCGCCTTCTGGTACAAAAGCTGAACGAAGAAGGTCTGAAACCTTATCCGTTGCACCTTGGCGTTACAGAAGCTGGAGAAGGAGAAGACGGAAGAATAAAATCTGCAGTGGGAATCGGTACTTTACTGGAAGACGGTTTAGGAGATACAGTAAGGGTTTCTCTTACTGAAGACCCTGAATTTGAGGCACCAGTTGCCAAAATGCTTGTAGACAGATACAATATCAGAGCTGGCCACAATTCAATAAAACCGATTGCTCATGACGAAAGTCCTGTCAATCCATACATGTATCAGAGAAGAGATACAAGAGAAGTGATGAACATCGGTGGTGGCAATGTGCCGAGGGTGATCATTGACTTCAGCAAAGTCTCTGATAAGAAAATGGATGATCTTAAATCTATCGGTCATTTTTATATGCCTTTGCTGGATAAATGGAATATGAACGATCAGGGGGCTGACTTCATTTATACAGGAAACAACAAAGTACCTTTCATGCTGCCTAACGGTCTGAAGGAAATTCTGAACCACTCTGTATGGTTGAGAATGGACGACAGAATGAATATATTTCCATTGATTACGCTGAAGGATTACTTCTCAGCAAAGCCAAAACATAAGACGCTCAATTTTATTCAGCTTACCATAGAAGACCTTGATGATGAGGTGATGGATAAACTGAGAGATGATCTTACTGCAGTCCTGATCATAGATACATTTAACCTCCATGCCCTTCCAGAACAAAGAAGAGCCATATTCGAACTGATGATCAATGAGGTACCGGTACCTGTGATCCTTATGAGAAAATATCCGTCAATGGAAGATGAGCAATTGCAGCTTTATGCAGCAACAGACTGTGGCGGTTTATTAATTGATGGTCTTGGAGATGGAATTTTACTCAGTACAGAACTTGTTAATGTTAAGAGCAAGGACCTGCATCTGAAGCTTCTAAAAACCCTTAATACAACCTCTTTCGGAATCCTTCAGGCTGCCAGAACAAGAATGTCGAAGACGGAATACATATCCTGTCCTTCATGCGGCAGAACGCTTTTTGATCTTCAGGAGACAACTGCCATGATCCGTAAAAGAACAGATCATTTGAAAGGTATCAAAATTGGAATCATGGGCTGTATCGTAAATGGTCCTGGTGAAATGGCAGATGCTGATTACGGTTATGTTGGAGTGGGGAAAGGCAAGATTGCTTTATACCGAGGACAAAACGTGATCAAGAAATCTGTCCCTTCTGAAAATGCAGTAGACGAGCTCATAGAGTTGATCAGAGAAGATGGAAAGTGGCTTGAACCAAATTCAACAATATTAGAGTAGAACCATGAAATTTAAAGACTATTTTGCATTAGGATCATTGTTCGGATATTTCTTCAGAAAAAAAGATCCGAACCGTCCGAAGAACTTCAACCTGAAAGCAATGCATGCAATTAACAAGCTGGCAATGCTGATGTTCCTCATATGTGTGATTATAATTATCTTCAGAGCTTTATTCAGGTAGTCCATTGAATATTGAAGATTTCAGATCGTACTGTCTGGCCAAGAAAGGCGTTACAGAAGAGTTTCCTTTCGGAGAGGAAACTATGGTGTATAAAGTGATGGGCAAAATGTTTGCTCTGGCCGACGTAGATCTTTTTCAAAGTGTGAATCTGAAATGCGACCCTGAAGAAGCGGCGCTCCTCAGAGAATCTTATCCTGCCATTCAGCCCGGTTATCATATGAATAAGAAACACTGGAATACTGTAGAGATGGATGGATCTCTGGATGATAAATTTATACGAAGACTGATAGATACATCATACGACCTGGTGGTAAAGGGCCTTACCAAAACTCAGAAAGAATTATTAACTAAGCTTTGATTAAAATTTAAGAAATGAAGAGAGGTGCTCTTTTTTTAGCTGTTGGACTGCTTTTTTCTCTTGCCGGCAACGCTCAACCGATTCCATTTAAACAAGGGGATAAATACGGATATAAAAATAAAACTACCGGTCAGGTAGTGATCAATCCGATTTACGACAGAGTGGTTCCGTTTTCGGAAGACAGGGCATTGGTCAGAAGACAAACAAAGAACTACTTTATAGATCAGGAAGGAAAAATCAAAATCGTTCTGGATTATGATTCTGTGCTTTCATTTTCGGAAGGTTTTGCAGCTGTAAAGAAAAATGGTACCTGGGGATATATTGATAAACTGGGTTTAGTAAAAATCAAACCACAGTTTCCGGAAGCATCTTCTTTCAGTCAGGGAATGGCTGTTGTGAAAAAGGAAGGTAGTTATGGATATATTGATAAAACCGGGAAAGTTGTCATTGCACCTGAATATGGCAATGCATTTGAATTCTCCAATGACCTTGCTGCAGTGAGCAAAGATGGAAAGTTCGGCTACATCAACCAGAAAGGAAAAGTAGTAATACCATTTACTTATCAGGAAGCTGGTAACTTTATGGAAGGAGCTGCCATTGTAAAGAAAGGTGATGCTTATGGAATGATTGATAAGACAGGTAAAGCTATATTACCGGTAGAGTATGAGTGGGCCTCAATGTTCTCTGACGGACTGGTAAGAGTTCAGAAAAACAAGAAGTGGGGCTTTGCAGATAAGACAGGATCAGTAGTAATACCATTGAGCTTTGACTGGGCTTCGGACTTCAAAGATGGACTTGCCAAAATAAAAGTCGGTAATAAATACGGCTTCATTAACAAAAGCGGAGCAGAAGTAATCAAGCCAATCTATGACTGGGCTGAAGACTTTGATGGTGATGTGGTGATGGTTGTAAAGAACGGAACCTGGGGGGCATTAAACAGAACAGGAGAGACCGTAGCTCCATTCAAATACAAAATAGTAAGACCATTCTCTGAAGAAAGAGCCATCGTTATAGAAGGTGGTAAATATGGTTATATAGACAATAAAGGAAAGCTTGTAATTCCTACTGAGTATGACTATGCTTATGACTTCGTAAATGGATGGGCAGAGGTGGTGAAAGATGGTAAGTCAACTTTCATTGATTTGAAAGGGACTTGCGTGAAGTATTGTAAGTAGTTTTGAGTTGAAAGTTAAAAGCTCAAAGTTTTTTCTTGAAGGGGAAAAGGCTTTGGGCTTTTTTTGTATTCCAGTGGAATCAGATCTTCCCGTGGTGTCAGGTCTTTCGACCTGACACTCTATCTCCCTTGTTATCATTTTTGATATACAAAAAGATAAATTTCCATTTCATTTTCTAAATTTGGTAAATCATTTTTTAAAACGACCAAAGCTATGGGATTGCGAAACCGCTATTTATATAAAGAGCACAATTGCTTTTTTGTAACAACAACTTGTGTTAATTGGTATCATTTGATTAGGTTTTCAAACAGCTATGCTCTGATTGAAGATAGTATGACATTTGTGTGCGATAAATACAAGTGTTTAATGTTAGGATATGTAATTATGCCAAATCATGTTCATTTTATATTACATTTTAATGAGAACAATAATTTGTCAAATTTAATTAGGGATTTTAAGAAATACACGTCTGTTAAAATAAGGCAGGCACTGGAAACAAAGGAGCTTAACTTATTAAATGATTTAAGAATTGTAAAAGAGGGGAGAGTATTTCAAATATGGAAAGATAGATTTGATGATGTATATCTTGCTGATAAAAACCTTCTAGAAACAAAGTTAGATTATATTCATCTCAATCCATTACAAGAAAATGGAGTCTTGTAAAATTACCGGAAGAGTATCCTTACTCAAGTGCTATGTATTATAACTGCAATAAACAACCAGGACTAAAAGTTTCCGATTATAGAAATTATTTCTAATCAAGTGGTAATTTAAAATGTGTCGGGTCGAAAGACCCGACACCACATAAAATGGTATGATTTTACATTTGGAAATCGAACAAAAGAAATTGAAGTAATACTAAAAGATATTAATGAAAATGATTTAGTTGAAAAGTGTATGGCTTTAACACGATTTGTTAAGGATATTGATGCGTATTCTGTATATTATGAAAATTAAAATTTAAATTGTGTCGGATGAAAGAGCAGACACCACAAGAAGTATATTGCAGAGGGAAACTTTACAGAAGCGCTCCAGCAGAGTTAGGCATAAAATAATAGAAGAATGAAAAAAGTAAGTCAAAGTAAGTGTTTTGCTATAATTCTATCAACATTGGCATTCAATACTTTTTTGTTCGGAATAAATTATATTAAGACCTATATTCCCTTTAGCCTGGTCCTTATTTTACTATTTATTATTTTCTTAATTTCATTAGGATATGGTTTGCTGTTCATTTATTTAGTACTAGTCAATTGGAAGCAGTCATACTTTTGTGCCAAATTATTTGCTTTAGTTAAATTAATAGTAATACTCCTAATTGTGTTTATAAATTTCATATCATTTAATGGTGCTTTAGCCATGGTTTTAGGTATTACAATATTTTGATGAGATATAAATTCTCTTCCGTGACCTGTTCTGCGGCAGGGTACTAACTAAATAGAAGCTTTCAATAAAAGATAATTTAAAATAGAGAAAAGATCCAACAGAGATCATAAAATATTTCCTCCATAGATCCATTCATCAAGGCTGGACGCGATTGTATCACATGAAATCTATGATAGAGGGATATTTTTAGAATGTAAAGATGCATATTTATAAAGCGAATTCACATTTGTAATGCGAGAGCTTGAGAAAAGATTTAGAACTTGGCAGCTTTTCGAGCTGGGAGTTTTTTTTATTTTGAAATAATGAGTGCTGTTGTAGAGTATAGTACAGTAGGGCATGCCATACAAAAGTGCGCCAGGTTAGTCCCCCGACCTATTGGCAACTTAGAAGTATTCTTAATACTTATCTAATTCTAAAACCTCATAGCTTTGGAGAGATCAATCCAAGCTATCGAGCCAGGTTTCTGCTTCCTCTGCTGTTTTGAAGCTTCTTTTGGGGAAGTTGGTAGACTGCGCCAGGGAATCAAGTTGAAACTCGGTGATGTCATTTTGGATGATCTCAGCTACTTTGGTTAAGCCAGCAGCCAGTGTAAGCTTTTGGGCTTCGGCATGGAGCATTTTTACGTCTTGTGGGTGGGTTTTCATCTCTGAGGCATCGGTGAGGATGCTGAAGCCAGGCTTTAAATCTTCCAAGGCCTTTTTCCAGTCGTTGAGGTACTCAGGCACAGCGTCTGTATTGCGCCAAAAGCCTATGAGTTTGAGGTAGGCTCTGTTTTTGGACGTAGATACTGATAAACTATATGCTTTGTTGTCCGCAATGATTTTTTTCATTATATAAAAAATTTGTTAAAGATTTTACGGAATGGGGAAGGCTAGAGTTTAGAAAATAGGCATTTAGAGTATTATTACGGATTAAAAATCCAATGATAGGAGCTAAAATTACAAATTTCGAAGAGCGGTTCAGAGACCTTAAATTGTTTCTTGAAGCATAACTGGGATAACAAATGACATTACTATAACTTATAGGTCCTTTTCATAATACGATACAAATTCAATATGGTAAATTATCACGGATGGATTAAAATTGCTTATAGCACTGATGGTGAGAATGAAGATAAACTTAGGGGAAATGTGATTAATACAATCAGTTCTAGGGTCAGAGAGATAGATGCAGATAATCGAATATTAGTTCTAAAAGTTCTAAATGGTTATTTTCAGGTAACTTTGGCTGGCTATACCAATCATTGCTCTATTGATGTGGATGAAGCTATCGGGTTGTTTGAATTAATAAGGGATCTAGCAGAAGGCTCTTATGGATTATTATATGTATGGAATGATGAGGATGACAATTATTATAATCAATATAGAGTACTAAGATTAGCAAGAGTGGAACTTAAATGGTTTGATGATCCATTTCTCTCTCCTTGTAATCCTGTAATCGAGGAATAGAAGGCCACTTCTCTGGTTTGAGGCTTCTGAGGAGAACGATATCGGCAATAGCTAAGAGGTTTTTTTTAATTAAATAATTGATTTAAGGTTTATATTAACCATTGCAAAACAGAGAAAAGAGGACCAGTCCTATTGACTTACGTATTATAATGAAAATAATATTAAATTAAGCTTCTTAAATGAATTATCTAGTCTAATGGTAAAAGTAAACAAATACCTGATTTGGATAGGATTAGTTGTCCTAGCTATTGGTGTTATTTATGAAATATTTTTTGCTGGAATACCATATCAAGATGCACCCGACTATTTAGTTGCAGAGTATAATCGGCATAGTATTATTGCGGAGAGAATTTTGATAACGGGCTTGTTGATGACAATCTTAGGTCTAGCTATCCGGATAGTGACAAGATTTAACCGGGGATAACGAATGTTTTCCTGTTGTGTTACGCCTTTCAAGTGAAAAGAAATAAAATAATGAGTGTTGTTACAACTTTAATACTAGTTTGTTCTTATTCTGAAGATGAGGAGTGGATCTTTAAAGCAAATTAATCAGTATGAATATTATGGAAAAAAGTTCAGAATTATTTCTATTAATGATTCAAGCTTGCCCAAAGCTTGGTATGGAGGCGATAAGTATGCTGAAGCCAGAATTTTTATTGGGGCTTATAATAGTTTAGATTTAGCAGATTTTCTTAGCTATTTAAAGAGAAATGTAAAGTGGGAGTTTCCAGATTGGGTTCAGTTAATTGTAAAAGAAGAAATAGATTTTATGTTTAAAATAATTACGTTTAATGACGATAGTTTAATTGGTATCCCAGTGGAATAAATGTCCAGCTGGCCTATATTTATTTCCTTTACAGGTTGTCGTGCGATTGTATTTGTTGAAATTTTATGGTGTAGAGGCATGAATATTAGTATTCGCATTTTTATTGCAAATGGTTTTAAATTGAATTGGACTTGCAAGTTTTTTGCACCCCGCTATTAAAACCTCCCTCCATTTACCCCATTTTCTTATCAATCTCAAAGTTTTTTTTTATAAATTCATGTTTATTAATTGAATTCAGTATTTTGAAAACCAGCCTAGAACTCCTGCCGGAGCACAAAAGAGAAGAGTTAAAGCTCATCACTGATCATATTGTAGAGCAAATGCAGCCAGATTATGTTTTGCTTTTTGGCTCGTATGCCCGTGGTAACTGGGTGGAGGATGAGTATACCGAAGACGGTATTCTTTATGGATATAAAAGCGACTATGATATTCTCGTAGTTACAGAGACCAAGCTCGATAATGCCTTATCCAATAAGTGGAGAGAGCTTGAGAAATATGTTAGTCAGTTACATACTACGGCTCCGGTAAATCTTATCCATCATAGTTGGGGATATCTGAAAAGAGAACTTGCTCATGGAAGCTATTTTTTTATAGATGTTGTGAAAGAAGGTATTATTCTTTATGACAATGGAAGAAACATTGATTCTCCTATTGCAGTTCCGGAGTTTATAGATCCTGAAAAAGTAAAGGCAAGAGCTAAGGAAGAATATGATTTGTGGTTTGAAAGTGCGGGAGAATTTTTAATAGATTTTAATAATGCTTTTCAACGGGAAAGCTACAAGAAAGCAGCTTTTGAACTCCATCAGGCGACAGAAAGATATTATACTGCCTTGTTATTGGTCTTCACAGGATATAAAGAAAAGATCCACGATATAGAGGAGCTCGGAAGCCAGGTTGAAGCCATCAGTGCTGATTTTAAAAATGTTTTTCCACGTCTAACCCCTGAACAAGACGAACGATTTAAGCTGCTCAAGAAAGCTTACATTGACGCCAGATACAAAAAGTCATACTCCATAAGCAAAGAAGATCTTGAGTATCTGAGTGAGAGAGTAGAGGTGCTGCGGGATTTGGTAAAAACAAAATGTGAAGAGAGGATTAGGAAGTAAAGAATCAATAGCATTTAGGTGGCATAATGAATATCTGTAATAAACTACCTGGATTAACAATTTCTGATCATAGAATTTCCTTCAATAAAGCAATAATTTAAAATGTGTTTGGGTGAAAGACCGGAAATTACAGGAAACCACGGAGCCCGAAGAATAATTTCTTCGGGCTTTTTAATTCCGGTAAACAAATCGGTTAATTTCTGTAACTGAATTTGTTTTATATTGCTGGTAAGAATTCTGTTGATTTTCAGAGAAATAAATTCGATTCGTTATGCCATCAGAGAAATCTTATAAAGAAAACGCTCCTCATCGCGGTCTTAGTCATTCTTCCAGATCTGCTTCAAATGCAGTTAATGCGATGGCATATGGAAAGATAACAGGTACAGGTCCTGATCATATTCAGAATAATGGCTATGGTAATGCTGTCATGCAGTCAATGAGCGCTTCTCCGGGTATTCAGTTGAAAAAAGAAGAAGATGAAAATATCCAGCTCAAAGAAAACGAGGCTAAAGAGAATAATACAGGTTTGCCCGATGATCTGAAGTCAGGCGTAGAAAACCTTTCAGGAATCTCCATGAACGATGTAAAGGTGCATTACAACTCTGACAAGCCGGAGCAGCTGCAGGCACAGGCTTATGCTCAGGGAACGGATATTCATGTAGCATCCGGGCAGGAAAAGCATTTGCCACATGAAGCCTGGCATGTTGTACAGCAGAAGCAGGGAAGAGTGCAACCCACCTTACAGATGAAGGAAAAGGTGAGCATTAATGATGATGAAGGATTAGAGCATGAAGCAGATGTAATGGGAGAGAAAGCCCTTAAAGTTTCAGGCAGCGCTCAGCCTCCTGTTCAGAAGAAAGAAGCTAGGTCCAATGTAGCACAAAGGAATAAAAAATCTACCAAGGTTCTTGAAGATGAAAATATGGCAGAACCCAAAGTAGGTAAGCAAGATATTGAACTGGCAAAGAATATTCATGAAGACCTTGAGGCAATCTTTGAGGATGTGATGGAGATTGATAAAAAGAATATGATGGAGAAGACCCAATATAATTCCGGTGTGTGTCTGGGGGGAATTATATTGCCTCCGTTGCAAAGATTTAAAAGTTTAAAACATCTTATAAGCTGCTGTCGACTTGAGAACCTTGGTAACGGATCAGTAAGAAGAGGTATATATGAGTTGTTAAACAATGATCTGAAGAAGAAAATAATAGTCAATACCTTGACTACAATGGATCAGGCAAATCAGCTGGAATATCTGAAGGAAAGTAATTTTGGGAGTAAAGCAAAATATGGATGGAAGGTTGTGGTAGAGGTTCAATATTACAGGACAAGAACATCTACCAATAATTATTTTCATAAAGATACTCTAGGCACTACTTTGTTTGTGAATCTCAATTATATGAATAAAAAGAAAATGATCGGTCCGGAATATTTGGTTAATCCGATGGAAAGTAAAGAGCACCTTGCAAATATTGCTAAAAGCTTGCCTAAAGAGTTTCTTAAGGATAAGAAAACAGTAATGAGTCAATTGGCCCAACCTCAGATAATAGAAGTTGTGGAAATACCAGAATATGGATTTGTTGCATTTGTTGACGAAATGATCAATCATTCTTCACCAACAACAGAGCATAGAAAAGTAAAAGGAAGTGCTATCCATGCGTTTCTTAGAGATAGAGATGTAGATAAATACAGAGAGTATAAAACAGCATATGACAAATGGAGTAAACGTTGGATAAACTGGAGTTATGAAAGTTATCTGCCAGATGGCGAAGGGTTTGATGGGCAGGATTGGTTGAGTGTACTTAAAAAAATCGAAAACCCCAATGCTAAGTATGATAGAAATGAACTACGTTCCATGGATCCGGAAGGAAGAGTATTAAGTGATGAAGAAATCGAGAAGTTGATCCATATTGCTGGACATGATAATTTCGGTATTGTTTCAATTCCCAAGAACATGGAGGAAACTAAAATGACATCAAATGATCGACCGTTGAAACGAAGGATGAGTATGAAATTAGATCAAGAAAAGGATAAAGACCATTCTTCAGAGAAAGAGGTCGATGGAAAGCGATCCTTTTTAAGGACATGGGTAAGAGCTGAGAAGGTTGATAATGATGTCCTAAAGTCTGATTGGAAATGGACTCAGCAAGGAGGAATAGGTTAGGCTTCACCAGAACAAGCTTGTATCATAATACTCCGCCGGTGAGTTATATTTCGTTATTTGACGGAGAAGTATTAGTAATTTTTTATAAATCCACACACCTCTGCTGCTGCCTCACCAAAAAAAGAGTTTTTCCCTTGGAGAAAGTTTCAAGGTGAAAGCCCAAATACTACAGAATTACATATGATTGATGGTGATGAAAGCAGAGATTAAACAATCCAAAGATATGAAAGTTAGATTCCTGTTTTCAATCCTTAATTCATGGAATAATATTACTTAAATAAATACTTTATGAGGATTTTACAAATCAATATACTAGGTATTGGAATATTTTCCTTACCCTTATTAGTGCTTGGAACGACTAGTATTACGAGCTGTTCTGACAGTGAAGGTAACAACCTGAAAAGATTAAAAGAATCAGATTCTATGATAACCGAAGAATCAAAAAAAGTCAAAGGATTTAAGATAAATATTGAAAAAAATACTTTGGAGAACAAAGATTTTCGCAAGGTATTATATACTTCAACGCATTCCCAACTTGTTCTAATGAGTTTAAAACCTAAAGAAGAAATCGGAGAAGAAATACATCCGGATATAGATCAATTTTTCCGCTTTGAAGGTGGAAAGGGAAAGTGTATTATAGACGGAACAGAATATGAAGTAAAGGATGGCGATGCAATTATAATTCCTGCAGGCGCTAAGCATAATGTAATAAATACAGATGCTTCTAAAGAATTAAAAATGTACACTATTTATTCCCCACCACATCATAAAGATGGGACTGTACAAAAAACAAAAAAAGATGCGGAAACAAGTAAAGAAGAATATGATGGAGTAACTTCTGAGAGGAATTGATATTAAAAATAAAATTAATAAGAATTAAAATTTTTCCAATGAGAGCCAGTTTAGAGCTGTATAAAACGATGTAATAATAATAAAAGCAGCTCAACTGGCCACATTTTCCTAAGCTAACTTCCTTTTTCCCTAAGGCAAACACCTTCTTCCCTAAATCATCCTTTTTCCGTCTGTATCTTTTTTCAATATTGGCATTATGATATTATATTATTATAAGGCTTCATATGAATAAATTCTTTATTCTCGCTATACCGTTTCTTTTATGTTCCTTTGCTGGTAATGAAAATGCTCCTATTGATAAAGAGAGGTATGAAACTGTTAAAACTAATGTTCAGTCTCAAAGACAGAAGTATAAAGTAGTGTATCAAGCTGCTACCTTAACAGGAAAAAAAGTAGTCCTTTCCGAAGCAGGTAAATACCTGCATAAGAGCTTAACGGATACCATTTTTTCCTATTGGTATGGCACCAAATGGGACTTCAATGGCTACTCAGATAAACCCGGAGAGGGCATTATTGCCTGTGGCTATTTTGTTTCTACTACCCTTAAGCACTGTGGCTTTAATTTAAACCGGTATAAGCTTGCTCAAGAATATTCATTAGAGATTGTAAAGAGAATAAGCAGCGGCGATTCTGTTCTGACTTATAGAGGAATAAATGCGCAACAATTCCTTCAGAAAACCAAAGGAAAAATACAAGACGGATTATATGTCATAGGCCTCGACAACCATGTTGGATTTTTGTTGTATGAAGGTCCGGAAGTTTATTTTATTCATTCCAGCTATTTTGACCCTGTTGCAGTGGTGCGCGAAAAAGCCTCTGAATCCAAAGCCTTTGCAACCTCCCGAACATTTGTGATGTGTAATATCAGCAGCAATGAAAAGCTTATCAAAAAATGGATATTAGGAGAGGAGATAAGTACCCGTTAAAAATGAAACCTTCAGGAAAATAACATGAAGGCTTCTTTTTAATTAACTATTGTATCACGCTGCTATCAATTCATTACGGACAGTTGGGGGGAGGTGTACAAGAGTAGCATGTATTAAAGCTATTGGTAAATTTTAAATTACCCTTGCTCTCATAGTCCGCATATATTTGCCAGCCTCTATTAGGCAAGTTTAATAGTAAATAACAATGGCCACCTTTTTGAATAGTCCATGTAAAATGATACGTAGGACTACATTCTTTATTTTCATACGGTGTACCGCTTCCATCCACTCCTGAATGGATAATGCCGCTGTGGTCATCGTAAAATGTCATATGATATTTTTCCAGAGAAGAAGTCCCAAAATTCATAGTCCATTCGCCTTTCATTTCAGCAAAATCAGGACATGGGTTTGGGAAAATGGTAAACTCTACATTGTTAAGGACTACATATTCATCAGATTTTACTATCTCTGCTGTTACTTTATAAGGCTCATGATCAGCTACGATAAGATTATTTTTAGTGATGCCTGTAATATCAGTGATAGATGAAGAAGGAAAAGAAAACCCATTTCCTATAGGGTCAGACCACTTTACTGTATAACCAACACCATAAGTGCCATCATCAACGGTGATCATAACACCTAAAGGCTTCTTCAGGAACTGTTTTATTTCTCCGGTTTGATTATCGGTTTCTTCAAATTTGATAAGACTCAGACGAGGTCTTTTCTTTAAGTTGATAGTAAAAGTTGTTTTTTTATTCAGCAATCCTCCTTTGTAAAAGGTTACATCAATATGATCAATTCCGGAATCTTCATCAGATATTTTAGTACTAAGATTTTCAAAGGTAATCTGGCCAAATTCATCCGAAGTTGTTATTATTTCTTTTACTACAGATCCGGCTTCAAGCTTTATAACCACAGTCACATTAGCTGCCGGCTCTCCGTCAAATTGTATCGCTCCAACCAATGGCTCTTTCAGTGATTTACCAAAGACTATAGTCTGGTTATCTCCGGAAGTTGAGTAAAGCTCATACTTATCAAGTATTTTCCACGCCTTGTAAATATCAGGAGTCAATTTGTCTTTAAGGTCTGATCTTAGGTTTTTAATGAATGCACTTAGTTTATCCCAATAACTTTCTTCCGTTGCTGATGCACTCTTGATTCTTGATAGCATGCCTTCAATTTCAGGTCCAAGATTAGTTTTAATACTGCCGTTCTTAATGCTTTTATCAAGTTCGCTCAGCATGCCAACTATACCATACTGATGCGTGCTGTTCATTGCAGCAATTTGGAGGTCCTGAATTTCTTTTACCAATTCATCATCTTCTTCTGATCTGGCAATTTTTTGGGAAGAAGGCTCTTTCTTTCTCAAATATTGAAACAGAATTTTTCGCTCAGAGGTTTGGTGCAAAATTTCATAAGCGGTTGCTTCAACTAACGTATCGTCTAGTGGCTTTAACTCCAGATAAACTTTCTGAAGGCTATTATCATCAGCCGATTCGGAGATTGAGATCGTATTAGTCGTTTTATCAACTGCAATTTTAGATGTGATTTTGGTGATCGGGTTATATAGAAAATAACCGTTAACGGATTTCATCTTACCGTTTTCATTGGTTGATCCGAAGTAGTAAATCGTATCACTGCCGGAGATGACCTTCGCTAAAGTAACGCCATCTGATGAAGGTTTATAGGAGCTTTGATAAATGATTTCTCCAGATCCGTTTGCTTTTGAAGGATTTACGTGATCTTCATTCTTGGTTTTGCAATGAATAAGACTTAGGAACAGGATAGGTAAAAAATACCCTGCTTTTGTGAAAAAGTACTTCATGAATTTCAAATAATAAGATTAAATGGCTTTGAATTCTTTCTATTGATATAGATTATTTACGAATTCTAATTTCTAAAAGACATACAATATACAATATTCTTTTCGACAATTTTTTTTAGATATTTTGATTACAATTGATGTTTTGGTATCCTGCGATTGGCAGGAGTTGTAACGGTGGTTATTTTGATGAGGATTTTATTTTTAAACATCTTCAAAATGAGTAAAATAGTGATGGGGAGTCTACTTTTAATTTAAATAATGTAAAGGAAAAAGGAGGTGTCTATTTTTACCATAAAGGAGAAGATGGTATTTGGTACGAGGAGCAGATAACCTCATCTCCGGAAGATGCTACTTATAATTATTATGGAGGTAAAAATCTTAATGTTTATAATGGCAAGGCTACTATATCGCACAATAATGGCTATCCAAGATTTGTACATATCTATCAAAGACAAGAAAATGGCAGCTGGATAATTCATGACACCATTACCGATCCTGAAATTTTAGGGATAGATGGTCAATCGTCTCATAACAGAGATAGTCTGTTTGTTACAAGTGTATACAACTACCTAAACCAGAGAGTGAAAGAATATAAGTTAAAGCCCAATGGCGAGTGGGTAAATACACAGACATTTACAGACAGCATCACCAATAAAGATATGTATTATGGCAATGTGTTGTCAATAGACGGAGATTGGATGGCATTAGGTTATAATTATTATAGTTCAATCAATGAAGAAGATAAAGTATTAAACAATGCGGGGGCTGTTCATTTGTATCAAAAGTTAAATAGCCAATGGCTTTTAAAGCAGATTTTATCAGAAGAAAATCCTGTGGCATATAATAATTTTGGAAACTACGTAGGCCTCAAGGACGATATATTGGTAGTTGGTATTCCTGGTTATAAAAAACCGGAGGACAAAAGTATGGGTGCTATTTCTATTTTCAAAAGAATAGGAAATATATGGACAAAAATACAGACTATATATGCGGATGCCGCTATTAACTCGTTAAATTTTGGTTCAGGAATAGTTATTGAGGGAGAACAAATTATTGTAACTGATTCAAAAGGAATACATATCATTGAAAATAAAAAAGATTGTAATGGTAATTGGAGGTAGTGCTCTGCAAAATAACAGCGGAATATGTTTTGGTGGCAACACAGGAATTGACTTACTTGAAAGTCTTGAATTATGCCCAATCTCTGCCAATACTAAGCTTCAGAATAATAAGATCATTAACGCCAACCGCAATCCTTTTGATAGGGAAATATCGGTAAACTTACCTTTAAATGCTCATGGATACATTTCTGATGCAACTGGAAATATCGTGATCCAAGCTGTTACGAATGAAAGTACCAATACCACTCATTTACCTCCGGGTTTATACTTTTTGATAATAACTACGGAACATGAACGACATGTCATAAAGATGATGAAACAGTAATACTTTTCAAAAGTCAGTTAAGACTAAGAAATATTGGGTTTCTTTGTGTAGAGGAAGAATTCTTTAAACCTTTTTCGTGATATCAGGAAAAGATCTGATATCACAAAAATTAACAGGAAGAACGGGAAGTAAGTTGTTAGGATTTAAATAATAATGTTACAATAGATTTATATTGCAAGTCTATCCGCATAGATTTTTTCGGAATCATGGAAAAAATGAATGTAGAATTTTAAAGACAATTTTAACACCATCTTAAATGGTAACAATTAATATTTTAAGAAAATTAGCCCTTTCATTTCCGGAGGTTACAGAGGAGCCACACTTTGAAAAAATCTCTTTCAGAGTTAAAAAGAAAATTTTTGCAACGTTTGATGGGAAAAATAAAAGAGCAATTATCAAACTTTCTGAAATTGATCAGGATCTCTTTTCTTTCGCTGCTAAAATGTTTATATATCCGGTCGAGAATAAATGGGGCAAACAAGGCTGGACTATAATAGAAATGAAAGGTGTAAATAGGAGAGTATTTGAAGACGCATTGAAGGTAGCTTATTGTTCGGTAGCTCCTCCGAAACTTGCTAAATTAGTAAGACCAAACAAATAGAATTCAATTAACACATGCCTTGAAATTCATTACAAACTTATCTTTAATAAAGCAGGAAGAAATAATTTGAGGAGTTTTTATGATTCCTTTTAAATTCCTAAAACCTTATACTATCCGGGAATAATAATATTTTTGAATTTTAACATTTAAACTCTGTTTTTAAGAATCAATATACCCCGATTGTAAAAGTTTCGTAAAATCACAAATACTTCATAGGAGTATGTAAAATAAAGTTTAACACATATTTTGGTAAATAATTATAATGAATTCACTATTTTTTAAAACACTACTAGTTTTTTTTATAGCTCTTTGGTTGGTTTTTCCTTTGTATGGACAAATAGATATTTCCTTAACTCAAGGCAATTCGGTGGCAATGGACAGAACTGCAAAGTATAAAGGCATTCTGGGTGCAGATGATGACTTATTTTATGTTTTAAAAATAAAAACGCTTGGAAAGGGTACTAAATATTATGTTGAAGCATATAATAAAAATAATTTTGCTCAGAAATTTTCTGTAAACCTTGAGCTTGATGGAATAGATGGTGCAGAAACCGATCCTGCTCATTTCCAGGTAAACTCTTATGCCATGAATGGAAAAGTTTATGTTTTTTTTGGGGCATATTACGGAAAAGAAAAGGAAAAAATGCTATTAAGTATTTCGGTAGATAAAAATGGTGTTTTGAGCAAAGAAAAAGAAATTATGAGAACTTTTGTTGAAGATCCGGAAACAAGTTTTTTTCACCTTTCTTTGTCTCCTGATAGAAAAAAAGTAGCTCTTATAAATGAGATAAGGTTAAGAAAAGCCCCACAGCATGTTTCTGTACTAATATGTGATGCAAATACTTTAGAACCATTAAATAATTTTACCTTGCCCAAAGAATATGGAAGAGGTGGTATATATAGCGGGAATTATGTAATAGATAATTCTGGAAACTTTTACTTCTCTTTTAATTATTTAACATCTTCGGACAAAGTAGGGTTAGCCTTAGGCTCTATTCCATTTAAATCCAAAGGAATGAAGGCTATTGAGCTGAACCTAAGTTCTCAAAAAGAGATGCACAATGGGGTTTTAAAGATTAATTCTTTTGACAATACCATTTCTATTAATGGGATGTTTAAGGATGAAGTAATTAAAGAAAAAAAACCAAAGCAATTAGTAGAAAGAAAAGTTGGAATTTTTACCTATAAAATAGATATGGAAAAGTTTGCTATAATCAGCTCCTTTGAAACATATTTATCAAAGGAAGTTTATATAAGTTTAAGTTATATGAATATAGTCACTCCGTTTCTTCCAGGTGATAAATTGTATACAGCAGATGATATTCTGTTTACTGAAAATGCAAGTTATTTTATTGCTTCCGTATCATATACAGTTAAATCCAATACCACATATAATGTAAGCGATGAAATCATAGTTACTAAAATCAATCCTGAAGGCAAAATCGAGTGGATGAAAACTATTCCCAAATCAACAAGCGATAAGGCTATCTCCTATAACAGTGTCGTGTTTAATGATGATGTTTACTTCCTGTTTCTTGAGCATCCCAAAAATGCTAAATTTGACTATAAAGAATATGTGGGAGGAACTTATGAACCTATAAGAAAATTAGACGGAGCTAATGTAGTATGCTATTCATTAAGTAAATCGGGCCAATTGAATAAAACCTTTTTGTATGAGAATAAAGACTTTTCATTTTATCCCCATAGTCAAAATTTCTTTCTGGATAAAAATAATGGATTGCTAATGCATTTTGTAAAAGGAGGATCAGAGAAGTTTGGTAAGGTAACCATTAAATAGGCATTAATTAAAAGAAAGTCAATTAAAATCTTTCTCATTGAAGTCTGAACCGGCAAGTTCATTAATTAAAAAAAATAATCTTTAAAATTAGTTTTTAAAGCTAAGCATGTGCACATGGATAGTGCTGTGAGCTCTACTTCACTATACTCTATAGAAGAATATTAATAATTGTAAAACTAAGCAAAATTGCAGTTACAAAACTGGCTATTTTGCTTAGTTTTAATAAGAATAAAGGTTCGCCTTTAACTTTATGCTAAACCTGGTATCGACGGGTTTAAGTATTTTCTTAGTTCCTCTTCTATTTTACCACATGGAACAAAAAAAGGTTTGTCGGTAATTTCAAAAACTACTGCCCCTATAATTACTTTATAGCTGCCCTCTATTGATCCTAACTGAGTCTGAATAGCATAATTTCCATTTAATGTATCGCCTTCAAATTTTCCTCCTTTAGCAGTAATGCCTGTCTTTGCTTTTTCTATAAGGCCGTCTATAGGTTCATTAAATTCAATGCTGAAATTACACTTTGCCATTTTATATTTTGAAGTTTTTATTTATTAGTTATGAAAACAATTATAAACATGTCGATTGTTTGTACAAATTTAAATATCTCTTTCTTTTTTGTATGGTTTCTATTCATAAAAATCGGACTTCTTTATTTAAATGCTTGCCGATGTAAGTATATCTAATCTAAATCAATAAATAAAGGGAAGCTAAGATTTACTATAGCTTTTCAAAATTATTAATTTAGGAGAAAAAAATGACTGTCGAGAGAGACAGGCAGAGGACAAATCAATAGAACTTCCTTTATTAAATCTGCAAATGAAGAATAAAAAAAGTACCGGCTTTCAGACTAAATCATCTAAACCATTGATCTTTAAAGTAGCTGCGGATACAGATCTTATGAAATTCCTCATGGAAATGTTGCCACATAAAAGCAGGACGCATATCAAATCTTTATTAACACATAAGCAGATTTATGTGGATGGTAAGCCTGTAAGTCAATATAATACTCCTCTTGCTAAAGGACAGGAAGTATCAATTGACAAGGGAAACAACAGGGCAGAGATTAATATTCCTGGAATAAAAATTATATACGAAGATAAGGATTTAATAGTCATCAATAAAGCAGAAGGCCTTTTGTCAATAGCTACGGAATATGGGACTGATGAAACTGCATATAGTTTGTTAAGCAAATATCTGAAGACACAGCATTATAGCAATCGAATTTTCATAGTCCATCGCCTTGATCGTGATACTTCAGGTGTAATGATGTATGCTAAAAGTCAGCATATACAAGAACTATTACAGAAAGATTGGAATAATAATGTAACAGAACGTACTTATCTTGCTATTGTACAAGGTGTTCCAGAAAAGGATAAGGATACAATTAGCTCTTATTTGAAAGAAAGCAAAACTTATAAAGTTCATTCAGGTAAAAGTCCTGTTCCAGGTTCTGAAAAGGCAATTACCAAATATGAAATACTCATGAGTAAAGACAATTACAGTCTCGTGAAAGTAAATATAGAAACAGGCAAAAAGAATCAGATCAGAGTTCATATGCAGGATATTGGTCATCCTATAATAGGGGATAAAAAATATGGGTCTACAGTAAACCCCATCAAGCGCCTTGGACTTCATGCATGGGTATTGGCTTTTACACATCCCGTCACAAACAAGGAAATGAGATTTCAGACAGAGCTTCCTGGAAAGTTTAGAAAAATTTTTCCAAATGCATTGAATGAACAATAGTATCCTAATGTTTAAGTTTTTCTTCAATACCTGCCGGGTTGAGACAATTTTATTCTACTTTATTTTCTGTTTTTAATAACTTGAAATATGAATATTTTTTGAAACAAATATTGAAAAACTCTTCCGAGGATTGGAGGAAGATAATCGTAAAAGTGATTGAACTTGCAAGCTTATATCCATTTAGTTACAGAGATATAATCTATAAAAAGTAAAAGTATTTTTTTGAACGGTTGTAGGATTTAGAAAAAGTTTAAGGGAATTAAGTTATTTATAGCTATAAAATGCACTATTTACCAAATACAAGAGTTATATTGTGGTAATTTTGCAAAAATCCAAAGACCAAGAGGGTAAATTTTTTCAAGGTCTTTTAAAAAACTATTCATGGTAAATTTAGAATCTCCAAAAGTTGTCAGCAAGGAGAAGTTGTGTTTTAGTAATATTTCACGACCGGTTTTATTGGAGCTCAGAAAACAAACAAAGAGCTATTTTGATGAAACAGGTAAGGAAGCAACAGGTAATTCCGGCTTATATTTAAAAGCCCTTACCTTCATTTCAATCTTTTTCATTTGTTATTTCACGATACTTTTTGGTGCCATTTCATTGGGAGTTGCTTTATGTCTCTATGCGATAATGGGTTTTGCAGCCGCAGCTCTGGGATTTAATCTGATGCATGATGGAGCTCATGGAAGTTTTTCAAAAAAGAAATGGTTGAATAATCTTGCAGCTTACAGCATCAATCTTCTGGGAGGAGATGCCATATTATGGAAAAATAAGCATAATATGATTCATCATACCTATACGAATATTGAAGGATATGATCAGGATATTGCTCAGATGCCGGTTTTCAGGCTGAATACTATGCAGAAAAAATCTTACATGCATAAATACCAGCATCTTTATAGTTTCTTCATTTATGGGCTATCTTCATTACTTTGGGTATTTCTTCTTGATTATATAAAATACTTTAGTGGGAAAATCGGGAATCTGAAGATGACCAGGTTTAAAACTTCTGACCATATTGTTTTTTGGTTTACCAAAGTTGGATATATAGCAGCATATTTGATTATACCTGCCATTTTCAATGGTTGGTTCGTTACTTTAACAGGTTTTTTGGTATTTCATTTTGTCCTTGGGCTGGTGCTTTCAGTAGTTTTTCAGCTAGCGCATGTTGTTGAAAATACAGAATTCTCTGAGCCTCCTGCAGAAGGAAAAGTGGAGGATGAATGGGCGGTTCACCAATTAAAAACAACTTCTAATTTTGCGACAAATAATCCTTTAGTCACATGGTATACCGGAGGATTGAATTTTCAGGTTGAACATCACCTTTTTCCAAATATTAGTCATGTTCACTATCCGGAATTAAATAAGATTGTGAAACGTGTCTGTATGGAACTAAATGTGCAGTACAATGAATATCCAACCTTCTCTGCAGCACTGGGATCACACCTCAGTCATCTTAAAGAAACCGGCAGGGCTTAAGGAGGATATTACTGCAAATCAGAAAAATCATTAGAAATAAATAAAGCTTTAAGCCCGGAGGAATGTAATCTTCGGGCTTTTTATTTCCACAACTTTTTAACCTGGTCAAGATTTTATCCCTCAGTGAAGTCAAATCTATAGTAAAACATTGTATTTATCCTTAAGTTATTTAAGCACATTTTGTACTTAAATAAAAAAGGTCATGGAGAAATGTTACAATTGTAAATACTTGTTTGTTTTAAGTTCTACTGTTTTATTTTTTTTGTTTTTGACTGATAGTAAGGCCCAGGCACCAATAAATGATAACTGTTCAGGTGCAATTGACCTTACCGTTGATGCCTCTTATGTAAGCGGGAATGTTAAGGGCGCAACCAGGTCTATGGGAGGTTGCGCTGCTACTGCCGGACAAGCTGGAGGAAATTCAGATGATGATGTATGGTATAAGTTTCAGGCAACTTCACCATACCTTATCATAGCTGCGCAAGGATCAGAACAATTCAACGCAGTTCTGGAGGTTTTTTCAGGTGAATGTTCAAGTCTGACATCTATGGATTGTGCCAGTGAAGGGAAAATAGGGAAAGTAGAGAAACTTCCCCTAAATTATTATATCCCTGGAAACACTTACTATGTGAGGGTATATGATATTGGTAATGGTATGCCAGCTACTACAGACTTTCAAATAAGGGTTTATACGGCCATACCACCGCCTAATGATAATTGTGCTCAGGCTAAACCGGTAACAGTCACTGATTATTGTATGAATAAAACAGAAAGCCAGGAAGGTGCTACTGGATCTGGTCTTACTCCAAGTTGCGCAAATGGAGCTGCAGATAATGATGACATCTGGTATTCATTTGTTCCTAAGAGCTCCAATGTTATTCTTAACGCTCATGCTTCACATAATTACCGGGCTGTTATGGAGGTGTTCGATGGATGTGGTGGAAAAGCTATAGGTTGTACCACAACACTTAAACATAATATGGCTCTTAAACTGGCTTTTCATGATTTAAATCCAGACCAGACATATTATTTCAGGGTTTTCAATTATTATCAACCTTTATCCAAAAGCCAGACATTTCAGCTTTGCGTATATGATCCTCCGGCTCCTTCAAACGATGAATGCAGTGGAGCTATTGAAATTATTGGGAACGATACATTATCAGGGACAGTGGATGCTGCTACTGCATCATCAGGTTATGCGGCTCCTTGCTCAGGTACTCCGGATGACGATGTCTGGTATAAATTTACTGCAAGTTCAGCTCAGGAAGCATTTAGCCTCTTTCCAACACCTTATTTTGATGGGGTAATACAAGCCTTTGATGCTTGTAATGGTCAGGTTATCGGATGTGTTAATGCGGGAGGAAGAAATAAAGTTGAAGTTCTATCATTAAATAATCTTACACCAGGTAGAGAGTATCTAATTCGGGTATTTACAGCTGAAAATGTGGCATCAGTGACAGCGGGCTTCCAAATTTCGAGAACTTCAGGGCCAGTTGCAATTTCAAACGACGATTGTGCATTTGCAATCGTCATTCCTGTTACTGAAGACATAAACAGTATTACAGGTTCACTTGAAAACGCATCTCAATCTAAGGGACCTTGTAACGGATCTGGAGAAGCCAATGATGTCTGGTATAAATTTACTGCTGCTTCAAAAGCTGCAACAATAAAATTAAATCCTTTGGATGGAAATGATCTGGTTTTAAATATCGTTTCCGATTGTGCTGGTAATAATATTGCCTGCGTTGATAATAATGGTGAAGGTGGAGAGGAAATTTGGCAAAGTGATAATCTGACAATACATCAAACATATTTTATCAGAGTTTATGATCCTAATGGGGGGAACTATAATTCTAATTTCATCCTTAGCCTGACTGGAAAACTGGAAGTTCTGTCTATTCCAGATATAAATGTTGAACGAATCTTGACGGTCTTCCCGATTCCTGTAGAAAATGTTTTAAATATTCATGATTATAAAATCCAAAAGGGAAATCTAAGCTTGTTTGATTTGCAAGGAAATGTTTTACTGAATGAAAGTGGTGATTTGAAAAATACCTATGATTTGTCAGCCATTAAGCCAGGAGCATATATTCTGAAAATTGTTTCTGAAGATAGAGTAGATGCAATCAAGATCATCAAAAAATAATAGCTAGATAAGAAGTACTTTAACTCATTAGTAAAATCAAGAGCCGGTGACTATCCGGCTTTTTTTGTTGATAGCGATGGGAAAAAGCTTTATGTTCTGTTAAATTTTACTTCCTTTGTTCTGTTCATTTTTCCCATATAACTCTGAATCCATGGAATGTGGAAAGTTATTAGACAGTCATTCATCCCATGTTTTTCGAAAGTTTATAACCCAGTTTATTGCAAAATATCTTTCAAATACAATCCCCTGGTTTAGTTCAGGGATATCTAAATTATTAGTATGAGCCTGGTAGAAAGTCCAGTTAAGTCTGAAAAGCAGGTCAGCCTGGTCTAATATTTCGGTTGCATGCCTGAGAGTTGCAGAAGTTATAAAGTCTTCAGCATTATTCAAAAATGGAGGAAGGTGCTCGAATATCGTATTGAAATTCACCTCCTCAGGTGGAAAATTCAGTTGATTGGATTTGTTTATTGACCACAGCAATATCCATATTGACTCTGCACGCCAGGCTATGATCGCTATTTCATCATCATTAAATTCTGACTTTTCAAAGAGTAATTTTTCCTGTAGAGATATCTTATCCCAAAGCCCTTCTTCATGCAGAAAGCCAATTATCTTATTTCTCAGCCCTGGATCAAAGGCTGTACAATTCAAATAGGAGAGAATCAGGATGCGTTCTGCAATTTCCTGGGGTGTTTTTAAGGTTATATCATTTTCTTCCTCTAAAGGCGGCCAATTGTCAAAAACAGGAAGCCCATGACTGCTAAGGAAATTTTCTGTAAGTTTTTTTCTTTCTGATGCTGTCATTTTGGATGCTTGAGACCATTGTATTGGAACGGGAATTTTATAATCGAAGTTTTTTCATATTAAGGCTTTTTGATAATTTCAGGAAGATTAATCGTATTTTGAGATCGACCTGGATAGCTGCCAGATGTTTTAAATTATAATGAACCTAAATATTATACCATATATCAATTACGAAAATGATCTACCTCAGGAAGGTAATTACATACTTGGTCAAGTAAGAGATTCTTCTATTATTGTGTACCAGGCATTCAATGATAGAATTGCAGATTATGCAATAGCCAATCAGAAGTTCGGTGGTGCAGATTACAGCTTTTCAAGAATGACCTGGATTAAACCTAATTTTCTCTGGATGATGTACCGAAGCAGTTGGGCTGAAAAAGAAAATCAAAACAGAATATTGGCAATTGAAATATCTATAAATGGATTCTTAGAATTGCTGGAGCTTGGTGTTTTGACAAGTTATGATAGTCGATTTGGAAGTCTACAAGAATGGAGGACTCAGTTAAATACAAGTGAAGTGAGAATTCAGTGGGATCCTGATCATGGTCCCACTGGGGATAAACTTAAACGCAGGGCTGTGCAGATTGGCATCAAAGGAACTGCACTTGTAAAATTTAATAATAGTTTTATCAAATCTGTTACTGATATCACTGATTTTGTAAAGGAACAAAAAGCTAACCTTGATCAGGATAAAGAAAATTTTTGTGTCATTCATGAAAACATTGTAGAGGTAATTGATTCATTAAAACAGAAGTATTCAATACCGGAGCTTTTACAAAGAGGGGATTATAATTAAATTACCGATAACAGGAGACTTCAGTTTTTTGTAAAAATTAATAGTATCCAATATGTCTTTTGATCTAAAACTTGCAGACAGAGTAAGGAACTATCTGTCTGAAATACCAGGCCTAAAAATTGAAGAAAAAAAAATGTTCAGAGGACTGGCATTCATGGTCAATGATAAGATGTGTGTAAATGTAAGCGGAGAAAACCTGATGTGCCGGTTTGATCCCGAAAAACAACAGGAAATTAAAAGGAAACCTGGTTATTTACCAATGACCATGAAAGATAAAGAGATTAAAGGGTATTGCTATGTTAACCCAGATGGCATCCAGAAGAAAAAAGATCTTGAATACTGGATTGAGCTGTGTCTGGAATTTAATAGCAAGGCTAAGGCATCTAAAAGGAAGAAAAAGTAACCAACTCTGTTTTATTTTTTTTAAATCATATTTAATCTGAAAGATGATCAATCTGTATTTTTATTAAAATGAAGTAGTGTTTATTTTCCTAAAAGAATCCCATATTTTCCGATAAGGACGTCATAGGCCTGAGGAATTTTTACACCTTTAAAGTAATCAGTCATCGCACAAAAAATCAGCATGGTAACCAAAAATCCTGTGCCGATCATAATCTTAGCCTGGCTCTTTGGATCAAGACCCAGAAAATTCCTATTCATTCTTTTGCTGTGTGTTGCAGCAATATGTCCGAAAAATGAAAGTATTGCCAGCGCATAATAAGGCAGAAAGAATAAATTAAAAGGAAAGATATTCAAGCCAGCTGCTCCAAAGTAATAGTTGGTTTCAAGGTGTAGAAGATATCTTCCAAAGACAACAGCAAAGATATGGAAAGAGAAGAATACTGCGAGATAAAGCCCTGACCAGACCTGAATTTTTTCAAATGAAGAATTAGCTGTTTTTATTTTGGTCCGAAAAAGACTTAAGCCCGAAAAAATCTGAAAAATAATAGCTCCCAACAAGATCAATTCAATGAAAATATTTCGGTAATAAACCCTTAATTTTTCCATAAATTCAATATGTTCTTTTATTCCCCCCAAACCTATCAGGTGGTTCAATAAATGTATGCCAACAAAAACGGCTATAAATATTCCTGAAAAGTAATGTCCTTTTTTCATCTCAATGTTAATTTTTATCAAAGGTCAAACTTCTTTTCTGGAATTCATTTGATATAAATCAAATTCGGTTTTTAGGGTTTCGGATTCTGCTCAATGTCTCTAATGTAATACCCAGATAAGATGCTATGTGAGTAAGTGGGACCCTGTTGGTGATGTCCGGGGTAATTTTTAAGAGGTTCTCAAACTTTTGATGAGCCGTTTCAAACTGAATGGATGCAATGCGCTGCTGTAATTGGAGCATCGTTTTAACAACTACTTTATTGAGAAGTTTCTCAAAGTCATGATATTGATCAGAAAAGGATTGGATGTGCTCTCTTGAAAGTTCCAGCAACACAGAAGGTTCAAGGGTTTCTATTGCATGTGGACTTGGAATATTTAAAAAGAAACTGTTGATAGAACAAATAAAATCACCTTCAAAAGCAAACCAGTCAGAAACATCCTTTCCGTCTTTAAGATAAAAGGCTCTTGCACATCCTTTAATAAGGAAATAAGCCTTGTCTGCATATTGTCCTTCTTTAACAATAACATCAGGATTTTCCAGTATTAAAATTTTTGTTTTGTTCTGAATGTCCGATTTACAAGAGTCGGTGAGGGGGGAGTAGTTTTCGCTGATAGTGTTGACGATCCGAGCGATATCTGAATGTGTATACATAAAGAATAATAGGCAAGTAAAGAGCTGCAAATAGCACCCCTTTACTTCCCGAATTTAGCACTATATTTTTACAAGTTTCATAACTTTATTGATCTGTTTTTTCTGATCCTCAATTTTTAAAAAATAAACGCCCGGACTTAAAGATGAAAGATCGATTTCTCTTCCATCAATATGTTCATAATTTCCTTGGTGCGAAATAGTACCATTCATATCCGTAATCAAAATCTCAGCATTATTGTATTCGGAAGAGAGTGTAATTTTGCCTGAAACGGGGTTAGGGTAAAAAGAAAAACCTGAACTATTCAAGATCCCTGAACGGCTGTTTGTCACATAATATTGCTCTTCAACTTTTATTTGAACAGGAATGGATGATATAGTATCCCCGAAATCAGAGAATGCTATAGCAGTAAGGTTATATTCCCCTTCCTCTGCATCTGCCCAGGTGATTGAATAAGGAGCAGTATAGTCTTCTCCCAATTTATCCGTTCCTTTGTAAAATTCTACCTTGCTGATATATTCAGGGGAGGTAGCTGGTAAGATATATGCATAAAGATCCCCTCCGGTGCCAGTTCCGGTAAAGTTGTTGTTAATTTGAGACCCTCCAAACCATAAAAATGGAGTTGCCCCTCCTGTAAATTCAATCTTTTTTATTCCGATTTTATAAGGCTTTGCATTATTACTGTATGGAAGTTCAAGCAAGGTAAGTTTGGTGAAATCAATCCCTTTAAAATCTGATAAAGGTATAGTGATGGTAGTAAATTCATTTCCTATACCTCCGATCGGGATGTACTTTGAAAGTGGTATTTGATTGATGCCATTACCATTAGGGCGTATTTGCAGCTTGTTCCATTCAGTATTGCCATTAAAATCTTTGAGCGTAATTTCCAGTTTTGTATTTCCTCCTGCAAGAACATTACGACTACCTTGATAAAGTCCGGTGGAGTCAAATCCAATTTTCAGTTTTTTGTAACCTGAAGTATTGTTGATTATAAGAAGAGGAGCTTCCTCAATAAATTCAGCCTTTATAAGTATGTCTGATTGTGTTGTAAACGTAGCTCCATTTAATGGATTAGTAATGGAGATTGCAGGAAGGTTTATAAATTCATAAGCTCCGATGTCCGGACGGGTTCTTTGAACTCCACGCTGGTCAAAGGTTACTGCACCGGAGTTAAGTCCGCCATTAATGCAAGGGCTACCTTCGAGAAGGGCGTGAGTCTCTGTTGATCCCCCATTGTTTTTAAATGGTCCAATAAGAGGATCTAAGGGAAAAAATCTGTTTCCCATTTTATTGGTAGTAGCAGTAAAGTTTTGATCATCATTAATGCCAATAAAGTTGTACCCCAGATCTATAATGGTGGCTGAGGGAAAGTTATTTACATCCAGGTGTAATGTTTCATAGATATTTTGATATGATCCATCATTAAACTCAAGATAAATTTTCATTACATCATAATTCCATTGAGGGCCGTTTTTGGCTATAATACATCCTTTAACACTTAAAACATCGTAATTCATTATGCCACTACCAGAATTACCTCCCTGATGACTTGCAATATTGTGGGCTATTGTACAATATTCCATATTTAAGATACCATCATTTACAATACCTCCTCCACTTATCCCTTTGCCAGATCTAAGATTATTGCTGACGGTACTGTTTTTTAAATCTAGTGTGCCACTGTTACCTATTCCACCATTGTTTCTACTTATGGTACTATTAGTTATCTTCATTGTACCTGAATTCCCTATACCACCGAACCCGTCACCTATAAAATAATTGTAGCCATCATTGCTGTCAAAAGTACATTCGTCAATAGTTGCTGTACCTGTATTGGATAAACTAGCTGAACCTCCAGGATACATATCACTGACGACATAATTATCTATAATTTTAGATTTTAAAAGAGTTAATGTACCAAGGTTAAATAGAGCTCCAGCTTCATTTTTAGTAATCAGAATTTGACGAGCTGAAAGTACTCCCTGATTATAAATTGATCCACCTGGTTCACCTTCAAACCGTTTATTACTGCATTCAGTTATTGTGACTCCTGAAAGGTTAAGATTTCCGTTGGGGGTTATTTTAAAAATAGCAAATTGTCTATTTCCACTTAGTCTAAGATTATTTTCTCCGGGACCAACAATTACCAGAGCTTTGTTAATCACAAGAGCTCCTTTTGTAAGTGTAATTTTGCCACCTGCTAATTCTGAGGAGAAAATAATGGTATCTCCGGATTGCGCATGGTCTATAGCAAATCGTAGAGAACCCGGTATCGAATCCTGCTCAGAAGTTACTGTTATTTTAGTGGCTTTGCTGTGCAATGCAAACATGCTACAGATTAAAAATAGAAGTAAAGTGTGTCTTTTTTTCATAGTTTAATTGGTTAAAGATTTAATAAAAATTCTGAAATAGGAGTAGTGAAATACATTACCCTTTAAGTAAAAATGTGACTCAATGTAATAAAAAATATTTTTATGTATTATAATTTATTTTTCTATTTGAGAAAATAATTTGTTTTAAATGTTTGTTTATAGGGTGTTTTTTGGTGAAGTGTTCGTCTTTTGTGAGTTAAAAGCCTATTTTTTTTGTATGTATGATAAATTATATTTTTTTTGTTTTAGTAATATTAAAATTTTATTTGTTCTTGCAAAACATGGTCTTATAGTACCAGGATTTAAGCCTATATGTGCTAATTGTTATAATGTCCTTAAATTCGTAAGTCTGAGCGATCGTTAATTGGCAAAAGCTGATAAACATTTAAAGGGCATTAGATAATCCTGATTTGTTCATGACTATCTTTTCGGGCTTAAGGATATAATGAATTATAAGCTTTCATCTCTATCTTTTAAACCCCTTATTTTTTAATTCATTTCTTTCTGTTTTTGACTTTCATGCTTTGCGCTTTTAAACAATATTTTTTCTCTACCTGTTAGTCTAATAAATGATTTACTAACTAATCGAAATGAATAAAATGGAAAAGGTAGTACAGAGAAGGGGATTACTTTCAAATCTAAAAGGAGTAGTAAAGTCACTTGTGTTTTCAGGTCTGGTATTTCTAGGTCTGCAAAATGCGAATGCGCAGGTTACTTTTTCTTTAGGTCCTAAAGGAGGAGCAACGTTCTCGCATTTGTCAAAGGATAAAAGTAATCAGAATTCCAGAAATGGATTCGTAGCAGGAGGATTCGCAAATATCGGTCTTGCACGAGTGATTGCTATTCAACCAGAGGTACTTTATAATCAAATGGGTACTAAAGGGGAGTTTGGAGGTACAAACACTAAACTGAAAAACAATTATATCCAGGTTCCGGTGTTGCTTAAGTTAAGATTACCTCTTGGAGCAGTTTATCCTAATATTTTTGCAGGTCCTTCTTGGGGATTTAGAAATAAAGCCAGCTATACTGTTACTAATAATGAAACAGGTGAGTCTATTGAATACGGTACAACAGCGGTTAAAAAGCATGATTTTGGTGGAGTAGTAGGTGCAGGTATTGATATCAATGCGGGTCCTGTATTCTTCACTGTGGACGGTAGATATGGGTTTGGGTTTGATGAAGTCAACAACGATATCTATAGACTTAATGCGAAGAACCGTCAATGGGCTGTATCAGCAGGTGTTGGCTTCTTGCTTGGTCAGAATAAAAAATATTAAGACCTGAAGATTTATAAAGCAAAAAAGGCTGCCCGGTAAGACAGCCTTTTTCCTTTTATAATTATGCAGTTTTTAAATCACAAGATTGACAATCTTGTTTGGTACCACGATTACTTTTTTAGGAGCCTTTCCTTCAAGCCACTTTTGCACCTGGTCATTTGAAAGTACAGTTTCCTCTATCTGCTGATTTGTAAGACTAAGAGGAAGATCAAGTTTAACTCTCATTTTTCCATTAATGGAAATAGGATATTCAAAACTCTCTTCGGTCAGATATTCTTGTCTGAAGGCTGGATAGGTTGCTTTAAGTATACTTTCCTTATTTCCGAACTCCGACCATAACTCTTCTGCAATATGTGGTGCATATGGGGAGAGGACGATAAGTAGGTCACTAAGGATTTTCTTTTTATTACACTTCAAAGAACTAAGCTCATTTACACATATCATAAAAGTACTTACAGAAGTATTGAATGAGAATCGCTCAATATCTTCTTCTACTTTTTTTATTGTTTTATGAAGTGCTTTATATTCTTCTTTGGTTGGTTCAGTATCGGAAATATTTAGCTTTCCATTCTCGTCATGACAAAGATTCCAGAGCTTTCTCAGGAATTTATATACTCCTTCGATACCATTAGTGTTCCATGGTTTGAATTGCTCAAGTGGCCCCAAGAACATTTCATATAAGCGAAGTGTATCAGCTCCATATTTAGCAACTATATCATCAGGATTAACAACGTTATATAATGACTTAGACATTTTTTCTACTTCGCTTCCGCAGATGTATTTACCATCTTCAAGAATAAATTCAGCTTCGGCAAAGTCAGGTCTCCATGCTTTGAATGCTTCAGTGTCGAGTACGTCATTATTGACAATATTTACATCCACATGCAAAGGTGTTGTATCGTATTGCTTTCTTAGATTATAGGATGCATACTTTTGAGTCCCTTTAATTCTATATACAAAGTTTGATCTTCCCTGAATCATTCCCTGGTTGATAAGCTTTGCAAATGGTTCTTCACTGGAAACATATCCGATATCCTTTAAGAATTTGTTCCAGAACCTTGAATATAACAAGTGACCTGTTGCATGTTCTGCTCCTCCAATATATAAATCTACCTGATTCCAGTATTTTTCTGCTTCCTTTCCTACCAGCCTGTCGGAATTCTTAGGATCCATATAGCGCAAATAATACCAGCTCGATCCTGCCCATCCAGGCATTGTGCTGAGCTCGATATTCTTGGCAACAAAGTCTTTGTTTCTTCCCAATGGAGGGTCTCCTGCCTCGGTAGGCCTGTATTCGTCAATAGGAGGGAGTATTAAAGGTAACTCTGAATCTTTGAAGATTACAGGCATTCCATCATTGTCGTAAGACACGGGAATAGGCTCCCCCCAGTATCTTTGTCTTCCGAATATGGAATCCCTCATTTTAAAATTAATCTTGGCTTTACCAATACCCTTTTGTTCAATGAATTCAATAGCTTTCTTAATTGCTTCAGGTACCGTAAGGCCATTAAGGAATGCGCTGTTGATCATTGTCCCTTTTTTCGGATCAAAATCATCTTTGGTAATATCCGATCCTTCACCTTCCTGAACAGGTATAATTGGCAGGTTAAAATGTTTGGCAAATGCATAATCTCTAGTGTCCGAAGATGGAACAGCCATTACAACTCCAGTGCCATATCCGGAAAGTACATAATCAGCTATATAAATTGGAATGCGCTCTTCATTAAACGGATTAATTACATAGCTTCCTGTAAATTGCCCTGAAACAGTTTTTACATCGCTCATACGATCTCTTTCAGACCTGTTCTTAGCGGTCTCAACATATTTTTCAACTTCCGCTTTTAAATTCGGAGTGGTAAGTTCTGAGATCAGTTCATGTTCTGGAGCTATAGAAACAAAGGTTACTCCGAATGTAGTATCTATTCTTGTCGTGAAAACTTTTAATTCAAGATCCTTGCCTTCTACTTTAAATGTAAGTTCAGCGCCCAAAGATTTTCCTATCCAGTTGCGCTGCATTTCTTTCATAGGCTCAGGCCAGTCAATCGTATCAAGGCCGGCAAGCAGTCGTTCTGCATAAGCAGTGATGCGCATGCTCCACTGAAGCATTTTTTTCCTGATCACAGGATATCCTCCGCGCTCAGAAACGCCATCCTTCACTTCTTCATTGGCAAGTACAGTTCCAAGTTCAGGACACCAGTTTACCATAGTCTCGGAGAGGAAAGTAAGACGATACTTCAAAAGCATTTCCTGCTTTGCTCTTTCTGAGAGTTTTTTCCAGTCTTCAGCAGAAAAAACAGGAGTGTCTTCATCTCGAACAGCATTAACAGATTTATTTCCTGAAGTTTCAAAGATCTTAATCAAATCTACAATAGGCTCTGCTTTTTCCTTGTCTTTATTATACCAATGTTTGAAAAGTTGTGTAAATATCCATTGTGTCCATTTGTAATAATCAGCATTGCTGGTTCTTACTTCTCTGGACCAATCGTAGGAAAATCCAATCTTTTTTAGCTGTTCTTTATATCTCGTAATATTTTGTTCAGTTGTAATGGCCGGATGTTGACCAGTTTGCATGGCATATTGTTCAGCGGGAAGCCCGAATGAGTCAAATCCCATTGGATGCAATACGTTATACCCTTTGATTCTTTTATAGCGTGCAACAATATCAGTGGCAATATATCCCAGCGGATGGCCTACATGAAGGCCAGCACCTGATGGATAAGGGAACATGTCTAGGGCATAGTATTTGGGTTTACTTTGGTTCGTGTCCGCTTCGAAGATTTTGGAAGCTTCCCACTTATCCTGCCACTTTTTTTCAATCTCCTGAAAATTATAATCTGCCATGATAGTTTTAATATTATTTTTTGGACTGCAAAAATAGTTTTTTTAAACAGTTTTTTTCAATAACAGCTTAATGAAGTTTAAAATTCTATCAGAGAATGACATAGGATTTTCTCAGGAAGAGAAATGCAGTAACAAAGATGTATTTGGCAACTTATACGAATGAATGGCCGTATAAAGCAAGTGATATTCAAAATCCTTAAAATTTGGAATTGAATTAATATTTTTTTATATTTAATTAATATCTCTAGTTTAAAACTTTAAATAATTGAAATTTTAATCTTATGAAAAAAGTAATTTTCAGTGTAATCTTCTCAGTTCTTGTTGCTTTCGGTACTTCATTCGCAGCAGTTGTGTCAGATTCAAATATCTCTGTTGTAGTAAAGGATAAAGACAAGGATAAAAAGAAAAAGAAGAAAGAATGCGCTACTAAATCAAACTGTTCAACTTCTAAAAAGTCATGCTGTGCTTCTAAAGGAGCAGAAAACAGTGCAGCCCCTGCTGAACAGAAAGCAGCCGAGTAGTTTTGAAAATAAAAGATATTTAAGTTTAAAAATGGTCCCCAAAGGACCATTTTTTTTTGTAATTTCGGGTAGCGATAAATTTAAGTTATGAAGCAGTATCATGAATTGATGACGCACATTCTTGAAAAAGGTGTGAAAAAGGAAGACAGAACAGGAACAGGAACAATAAGTGTGTTTGGATATCAGATGAGATTTGATTTATCTGAAGGGTTTCCTGTTGTGACGACTAAAAAGCTTCATTTAAAATCGATTATTCATGAGTTACTTTGGTTTCTGAAAGGAGATACCAATATTAGATACCTGAAAGAAAATGGAGTAAGTATCTGGGATGAATGGGCAGACGAAAAAGGGAATCTTGGTCCTGTATACGGATACCAGTGGCGAAGCTGGCCAACTCCTGAAGGAGACCACATTGACCAGATTTCTAAAGTAATTGAACAAATCAAAAAAACACCGGATTCAAGAAGGCTTATCGTAAGTGCCTGGAATGTGGCAGATGTAGATAAAATGAAGTTGCCTCCTTGCCATGCATTTTTCCAGTTTTATGTAGCTGAAGGCAAGCTTTCATGTCAATTGTATCAGCGTAGTGCCGATGTTTTTCTAGGTGTGCCTTTTAATATTGCTTCTTATGCATTACTGACTATGATGGTTGCTCAGGTTTGTGGTTTGAAACCAGGAGATTTTGTACATACTTTAGGTGATGCACATTTGTATTCAAATCATCTTGAGCAGACAAGACTTCAGCTTTCAAGGGAACAGAGACCTCTTCCTCAAATGAAAATAAACCCGGATGTAAAATCAATTTTTGATTTTAAATATGAAGATTTTACTCTGGAGAACTATAATCCACATCCGGCAATTAAGGCAGATGTGGCGGTTTAAGATTGGTAGAGACGCTATGCTGGCGTCTCCTTTTCCATCAGGCATCAAATAGTTTTTACTGCAATAGGGATTTTTTATCTTAAGAGTTATTCAGTATGTCTTTGGGATAATCATTTTTGAGCAGTTCAAACAAAGCATGATTTTCTTTATAATGCTTTCCTTCAATACAAGCCAATTGACTTATTCCAGCAGTGTTCGTGCTGAATACAAAATCAGCATGTAGGAGTTCTTCTTTAAAGAATTGGCCCTCCACAACTTTTATATGATGCTGTTTTGCATAAGACAAAATCTGTTTTCTTATAATCCCTTCAATACAACCAGTTTCAAGGGATGGGGTGCATAGGGTGTCACCTTTCAGCCAGAATATGTTAGAGGATGTACATTCAGATACAAATCCATCCGTGTTAAACAAAATCATTTCGTCTGCCTCCAGTTCCTTTCTTTTAATACTTGCAAGAATGTAAGGAAGCGCGTTACATGTTTTGTATCTGGAAATAGAAGAATAGGTCAAGGGTACTTCTTCAAAGAAAAAGCAAGATCTTTTTAATGAAGGAGCCGTAGTGAATTCTGTAGCATTAATTAAATACTGAACAGAATTATCAGCAGGTGTAAACAGTCCTCCAGGTGAGCGCCATAATTGTATTCGGACCCTGGCTGTTAATAGTGAGTTCTGTTCTGCAAGTTTAATAATGGAAGCTTTTAGGTCATCCTTAGATATTTTTGAACAATCCAGGGATAAAGCTCTGGCACCGTTAATCATCCGATTGTAATGGTCTTCCCAGAATAACAAAATATTATTCTGTAGCTTAATTGTTTCAAAAATTCCATCACCATACAAAAAAGCTCTATTGGTGGTGGATAAGAGCTGGTTGCCTTCAACTGGGTAATATTCTCCGTTTAGAATGAGTTGGCTCATGGTAAGATTTTAATCAGTCAATAAAAATTATTTTGCTAATTTAGCAGGAATTTAAATTTAAAAAACTACATGGAAAAGCAGTTATCGGTTGCTGTAATAGGAGGGGGAAGCTGGGCGACAGCACTTGTGAAGATTCTGTCAGAGCAAAATATACTGATTCATTGGTGGGTAAGAAAGGAAGAGGATGTAGAACATATTCTCACATATGAATCAAATCCAAGATATGCAAGTGATATTCATATTAATCTTACAAAAGTAAAGCCTATTTCAGATCTTAAAAGAGCAGTTGAATTATCTTCTGTCTTAATCCTCGCCGTTCCATCAGCTTTTGTAAAAGAAATACTTTTATCGTTGGATAAAGAAAGCTATCAGAATAAAATAATTGTATCAGGAATAAAGGGAATGATCCCTCATGAGAATAAGCTTATCACTGATTTTCTTTCTTTTGAGTTTGGAGTTAAATCAGAACATCTTTGCATCATTGCTGGTCCATGTCATTCCGAAGAAGTTGCTATGGAAAAGAAATCTTACCTTACTATTGGGGCTTCAGATCTGGAAACAGGAAAAAAAGTTGCGGGATTATTATCATGTCGATTTGTAAAAACATCTGTTTCTCTTGATTTATATGGAATAGAGTATGCTGCAATTATGAAAAATATAATAGCAATTGCATGTGGCATCACCCATGGCTTAAATTATGGGGATAATTTTCAGGCTGTCCTGGTTTCAAATGCACTGCAGGAAATCTCCAGATTTGTAAATGCTTTACATCCTTCCGACCATAGAGTAGTTTGTTCTTCTGCATTTTTAGGAGATTTGCTGGTAACTTCCTATTCTCAGTTTAGCAGGAATCGTACCTTTGGAAATATGATAGGAAGAGGTTATTCCGTTAAATCAGCTCAGATAGAAATGAATATGATTGCTGAAGGATATTACGCCGTGAAGGGAATCAACGAGATTAACAAAGAGTTATCTATTGATATGCCTATTATAAAAGCTGTTTATAATATTCTTTATGAAAAAATGTCTCCAGCAACTGAAATAAAAATAATGGAAAGTAAACTCACTTAAAAAATTCTTTAAGACATTCATAAACTCTGTGAATCGGAAGGCCCATAACATTGAAATAAGAGCCTTCGATTCCCGTAATTCCAACAAGCCCTATCCATTCCTGAATACCATAGCTCCCGGCTTTGTCAAAGGGTTTATAAGTTTCTACATAATGTTCAATTTCAGCATCTGAAAGATCTCTGAAATAGACTTTGGTAGTATCAGAAAAAGATATTTTCTTGTCTTTATGTAATAGACAGACGCCGGTAATTACTTCGTGATATTTTCCTGACAACTCTTTAAGCATCCTTCTTGCGTCGAGAGAGTCAACTGGCTTTTCAAGTATCTTTCCTTCAACTAAAACTGTTGTATCAGCTGCTATTATGAGATTGCTTTGAGATTCTTCACAAAAAGATTCTGCTTTTTTTTCAGCGAGAAATTCAGAGATATTCCTTTTGGGTAGATCAGAGGGGTAATCTTCCGGAATATTTTTACTTTTTACCAAAAAAATAATCCCTGCTTCCTTTAGTATCTGTTGCCTTCTGGGCGAGTTGGAAGCAAGGATTATATTTAAATTCTTATTCAAATCTTACTGATATTTACTATTTGATCAAGTTAGGTGTGTTTCTACCACAAACGCTTTTAATCATTTCTGAAGCTCTTATATCTCCAAATTGTTCTGCTTGTTTCAGGTCAAGGCAGGCCTCGGAGTTTTTATTCAATTGAGCATAAGCAACCCCTCTGAAGTAATAAGCTTCTCTATCTTTTGGATTTAACTCTATTGCTTTTGTTAAATCGACTATAGCTTCTTTGCTTTTGTCAATTTCAGTCAGATAAGCACCTCTGTTGAAATATGCATCTTTATGGTTAGGGAACAGTTCTACCGCTTTATTAAATTTCTCCATTGCGGCTTTTGTATTTCCGCTTGTTGCAAATACTTCTGCCCATTGATAGTATGCTTCTTCAAATTTAGGGTCAATTTCTGTTGCTTTTTGATAATCTTTATCCGCACCATCGAAGTCCATCAATTGAAGTTTAGAATAACCTCTGTTGTAATAAGAAAATTTATCATTTGGGTCTAGTTCAATTACTTTTGTATAATCTTCGATGGCACCTTTAAAATCATCAATATGGTTTTTGGCAAAACCTCTGTAAAAGTATGCATAGTTGTATTTAGGATACAATTCTATCACTCTTGTAAAGTCAGCGATTGCTTCTTTAAATCTGCCATATTCATTGCGAGCAAGACCTCTTTTGTAAAGAGCTTCAAAATTATTTGGCTGAGCAAGTTCTATCAGGGTTGTGTAATCTTTTATAGATCCGGCATAGTCGCTCAGAAGATATCTTATATTAGCTCTGTGAGCCAAAGCTTCAGGATCCTTAGGAGAGTGAACCAAGGCTTTTGAAAAATCGTCTATTGCTCCTTTCTGGTCTCCAACCTGCTCTTTGGCAATGCCTCTTTTTATGAATGCTTTATAATGGTTATGGTTAAGTTCAAGTACATGGTTGAAGTCTTCTATTGCTGACTCATTATCTCCAATCTCTGTCCTGCATATTCCCCTGTTGAAATATGCTTCTACATTTTTAGGGTCTTTTGCCAATACTTTATCAAACTCTTCAATTGCACCCAGGAAATCACCTTTTTTGTATTTTACATTTCCTTTTTCGAAGAAAGAGGTGTCAGCCACAATTTCAGCAGAGGCGTTTCCTAAGATGGAAACCCATGCCATCAGTAATAGCAATGATTTGAGAATAATATAGTTTTTCATATGACCTGATTGTATCGTAAAGATTTGTAAGTGTTTTTCAATTTTGATCAGTAAGGTCATAAAAGACCAAACCTGCAAGCATTTTAGGGTAAAAGAATGTCGATTTCTCAGGTAATATTGAGTTATCTAGAACTGTTCTCCCAAGAGTTTTCATGCTTATTCCTTTTAATATTAATCCAAAATCAGCCTCACCGGACCGCACTTTTCTCGTTAATTTAGTAAAGTTATAAGAAAATTTTAGATTAAACCAGTTTTTGGCCTGTTCTTTTTTAAAATCTTCTAAGTATTTTAATACTAAATAGTCAATTAATGCCATTTTTTGTCCGGCCTCATTATAAGCTTTATTATTAATAAAATGTTTAACTTTTTCATTAATCGGTTTAAGAATAAATGATTGAGACTTCATGATTAATCCCCACTCACCTCCGTCTTCCTGTACGGTGAATGCCTCTACGTTTTCCGAAGAAATAGGTTGCACCTGAAAAAATTTCTTCAAGATATGAAGTAATTTTTCTTCCTTAAATTCACTTAATTTTACTAACCTGTGGAACGGTAATATTCGCGGAGGTTCATTCTCTATCAAACTGATATATGCAGGAATAAGGGTATTTTTGCTATATTTTCTATTAAATAGAATCATAGTCTGATACCTGTGATGCCCGTCTGCCAGAAATAGTGGATTGCTTTTAAACAGTTTGTAAATATCCTTATAGGTTCTTTCTTCAAATTTTTCAAGTTTATGAATGGTACCTAAACTATCAGTAAACATTGAAATTAACTCAGTTGGGTTTTCCAGGTAGTTTCGAAGCCTTTGCTCAGGATCAGAGTAAAGCAAATGAATAGGAGAAGAATTAACTTGGTAATTTTCAAGGAATTGTATTCCCTGTTCAACTACTTCTGAATTAATCCCTTCATGGGGTAATACACTTTCTGGTCCCCAGTCATCAACTTTTAACCCAGCCATAATACCAACACGCTTAAAGAGCTTTCCACTTACCGGATGTTTGTATTCCTGCGTGTACTTATAGATTGCAGCTCCTTCTTTTTTCAATACCCCCTTTTTCTTCCATTCCTCAAAAGAAGAATCTTTTCCTTCTGAGGTTTTGGGATAGGTGAGTAAAATACTATGGAATGGTATTTTATATAGAGATTCCAAATCATTGCTGAACTCTTCTTTAGGCATTAATGGAAAAGAAAGTTTAGGGAGTGACTGTAAATCACTATACATATATACTTCCAAAGGAAAAACCTGGGCCATAAAAAATTAACTGTATCTTCTTTTCCAGATTGAGTTTCCGGAAGCGTTGTGAATTTCCCCTGCGTACGGATTATTATTTTTCTCAGTAAAAAAATTTCCTGCAAATGCCATTGCAATTTCTTCTGTTTCTTTATCCAAATTGACTTTTAAATTTTCCGGAGAAAAATATTTTTTTACAAAATGGGTATCAAATCTTCCTGAAATAAACTCTTCATGATCCATCACATAGGAACCAAAAGGCAGAGTAGTCATGATTCCTGAAATTTTGTATTCGGATATTGCCCTTTTCATTCTTTGAATGGCTTCGGTCCTTGTACTTCCATAAGTAATCAGTTTTGCAATCATAGGATCATAGAACACAGGTATATCCATAGATTCTTCGAATCCATCATCAACCCTTATTCCCGGTCCCTGCGGTCTTTTGTATGTTACGAGCTTTCCTATATCCGGAAGAAAGTTATTTGCAGGGTCTTCAGCATAAACCCTTAATTCAATAGCATGACCCCTTATAGAAATATCTTCTTGTTTGAATGATAAAGTATTACCCTCGGCAATATTAATTTGTTCCTTTACCAGGTCAATTCCTGTTATCATTTCAGTTACAGGATGTTCAACCTGGAGTCTGGTATTCATTTCAAGAAAATAAAAGTTAAGCTTTTCATCTACAATGAATTCAACAGTTCCTGCTCCATAATAATTACAGGATTTAGCCACATTAACTGCAGCTTCTCCTATTGCCATCCTTTTTTCATGGTTTAAAACAGGTGAGGGGGCTTCTTCAACTACTTTCTGATAACGTCTCTGAATAGAGCATTCCCTTTCAAAGAGATGAATTACATTGCCATGCTGATCTCCAAGAATTTGTACTTCAATATGTTTAGGAGATGCAATGTATTTTTCGATAAAAACAGACCCATCTCCGAATGCAGATTTAGCTTCGCTTGAAGCCCTTTCCAGCTGCTCAGCAAATTCTTCTGGCTTTTCCACAATACGCATTCCTTTTCCTCCACCTCCGGCACTTGCTTTAATAAGGACTGGATAACCGATTTCAGAAGTTACTCTGAGAGCTTCATTAATATCGGTTACCGGTTTGTTTGTTCCTGGTACCATAGGAATATTATAGGCAGATGCGGCATCTTTGGCTGCTAATTTACTACCCATTATTTTTATGGAATTGGCAGATGGTCCTATAAATATCAAACCTGATTCTTCTACCTGACGCGCAAAGTTTTCATTTTCACTTAGAAAGCCATATCCCGGGTGTATTGCATCAGCATGGAGCTTAAGGGCTGTCTCGATTATTTTCGAACTATTTAAATAAGAAGAGGAAGAAGGGGCAGGACCAATGCAAACTGCTTCATCAGCATATTGAACATGAGGGGATTGTCGATCAGCCTCACTAAAAACAGCGACAGTTTTTATCCCCATTTCTTTTAGTGATCTCATGATTCTTAAAGCAATTTCACCTCTGTTAGCAATCAATACCTTTTTAATTTTTTGCATATTTCTGGTACTTAGTAGGTGTCAATAATAAATAATTAAATCCATTAATTTTATTCTTTTTTTAAGAATATAGGAGGTATTTTATCGAAAACCATATTTAGGATCTGATTTTAATGCTTACATTTGTACGATTTTTGGATCTGGAATATGATCAGAATAAGGTTTTGATTTGACTATAATAAAAATTTACTACCTTGGATTTATTTGATAAATTAACAAATGACAAAGGGCCGTTAGGAAAACACTCTTCGGTCGCACATGGATATTTTGCATTCCCAAAACTAGAAGGCGAAATTGGCCCCAGAATGAAGTTCAGAGGAAAAGAAGTTTTGAACTGGAGCTTAAATAATTACATTGGTCTTGCAAATCACCCTGAAGTTCGTAAAGCAGATGCTGAAGGAGCTGCAAAATATGGTTTGGCTTTTCCAATGGGCGCAAGGATGATGTCTGGAAATTCAAACCTAATTGAAGAGTTTGAAGCTCAGATCTCTGATTTTGTAAAAAAGGAAGATACTATGCTTCTTAACTTCGGATATCAAGGAATGGTGTCCGTTATAGATGCCGTACTTTCCCGTCATGATGTAGTAATTTATGATAGTGAATCTCATGCTTGTATAGTTGATGGTGTAAGACTGCACCAGGGAAAAAGATTTGTATTTCCTCACAACGATATTGAGAATCTTAAAAAACAACTTGAAAGAGCAACAAAAATAGTTCAGGAAACTAAGGGGGGAATACTTGTGATTACTGAAGGTGTTTTCGGTATGGCAGGTGACCTTGGTAAATTAAGGGAAATAGTAGAGCTGAAAAAACAATATCAATTCAGGCTATTTGTTGACGATGCACACGGCTTCGGTACAATGGGACCTACTGGTGCAGGATCAGGTGAGCATCTTGGAGTGCAGGATGGTATTGATATTTACTTCTCAACTTTTGCTAAATCAATGGCAAGCATCGGTGCATTTGTTTCCAGCACTGAACAAGTAATAGGTTTTTTAAGATATAACACCAGATCTCAGATTTTTGCTAAAACATTGCCAATGGCTTTGGTAGTGGGAGGAATGAAAAGATTAGAGTTATTGAGATCTCAACCTCAGCTTAGAGAAAACCTTTGGAATGTTGTTCGTAATCTACAGCAAGGTTTGAAAGATGCGGGATTTGATATTGGTAAAACAGAATCTCCTGTAACTCCTGTTTATCTGAAAGGTGATGAGAGTGAAGCCGCTCAGCTGATAATAGATTTAAGAGAAAACTATAGCATTTTCTGTTCTATTGTTATTTATCCGGTGGTGCCGAAAGGGGTTCTTGAACTTAGAATAATCCCTACTGCAATGCATACTCTTGATGATGTTAAGCAGACTATCAAGGCTTTCCAGGAAGTTTCTTATAAACTTCAGAATAAGCTTTATACACAATCGCTTTCAAACATTTCAATTTAATAATAGCATATTGAAAGTAAGGTTTTCTACTGGTAAAGAAAGAAAATCTTACTTTTCTTTTGAGTAGTATTTTTTAATTTCTTAATTTAGAACGTTTTAATAACCTAAATTTTTATAATAATGAACAGATTCGAACAACTGAAAAATCTTGTAATGTCGCTGGAAGGTGATTTTGCAAAATTTTATGAAAAAGAAAATGCAGCAGCAGGAACCCGTGTAAGGAAAGGTATGCAGGATCTTAAAAATTTAGCTCAGGAGATTAGAGTTGAAGTTCAGGATAAAAAGAATAACGAAGAACAATAACAACAAAAAAGAGGCTAAAATTAGCCTCTTTTTTGTTTAGTTAACTTCGTTAATTGCTTGTAAGATCCGTTCTCTAAGATTTTGAGAAGCTTTCACTAATGGTAGTCTTACATTACTTTTACAAATGCCCTTACATTCAAGTACTTCTTTAATTCCGACCGGATTTCCTTCTTCATACATTAAAGGATTAATTTTCCCAAGCTTAGAAATTACAGCCTCTGCTTCAGCATGTTTTCCTTCAGAAGTATACTGAATTGATCTTTTGAAATGTGCCGGATACGCATTTGCAAGTACTGAAATAACACCAACACCTCCAAGAGCTCCAAAACTTGCTGTCGTCATATCATCTCCGCTGATTAGCAGGAAGCCTTTAAGACTTTTATTAGCTATTTCTTCAGCTTGTTTCAAATCGCTGTTGGCTTCTTTGATACCAATTACATTTTTAACATTGGAAAGTCTGATGGTGGTTTCCGCAGTCATGTTGATTCCCGTTCTGCCTGGAACATTGTACAAAATTACCGGCACTGGAGACGCTTCTGCTATTTTCTTATAATGCTGGTATATTCCTTCCTGAGAAGGTTTATTGTAGTAGGGACAAACTGAAAGAATGGCACTGATGCCCTCAAAGTTCGTATTCTTAATACGCTCAAGGACCTCTTTTGTATTATTACCACCGATACCGAAGACAACTGGAAGCTTACCTTTGTTTTCTTTGAGTACAAAATCTAAGATTTGTTTTTTTTCTTCCTGACTAGTAGTAGGTGATTCACCTGTGGTTCCATTTACAACTAAATAGTCTACTCCATTCTGACTTACGTGATCCAGTAGTTTTTTTAATCCGTTAAAATCTATACTATCGTCATCACTAAACGGCGTTACAAGTGCTACTCCGGTCCCCGAAAAAATACTCATTTTTTAACTCCTGAATTTTTTTGTACAAATTTCCATTAATCCGATCAACGCTTCAATGCCTTCTCCTTTTTTTAATTCGGCCATTACTTCCAGAATATTTTTATTGTTTTCTGAAAAGATTCCGAGCCGACATTTCGCTTTGCTCGCTGATAAAATATTTTCGAAAGGCAAAAATGGTGAAATATTAATAGAATATAAATAGTCGAATTCGGTTTTTATAAAATTATTTATTTTTTCGTCCCGATAAGTACCATTCCATTTTATATCGCTAAAAGAAATTCTGGTAAAGGGGAAATCAAAAGCGCAATTATTAGTCATTGAATTACATATTATTACTACTTTTTTCCCTTCTTTAATCAGACTTTTCACAAATTGAGAGATCATTTCATTGCCTTTGGGGTTTTCATTGCTGATAAGAATACCTACTGTTGACGATTCTTCATAACTCAGGCTTTTCCTTTTGGCTTTATTATTTTTTCTGTAGTAATAAGTTCTAAGTCTTAAAAAAAGCTTTTTAATCATCTTTTACTATTTTAACATGTCTGTAAATTCATCTTCGGAGATCATATGAATACCAAGTTTTTGCGCTTTCTCAAGCTTGGAAGGTCCCATATTTTCTCCTGCAATCAAAAAATTTAATTTGGCTGAAATACTTGAAACAACCTTGCCTCCATTTTTCTCTACTTTTTCCTTAATGCTGTCCCTACTGAAATTTTGGAAGACCCCCGAAATAACAAATGTCTTTCCTTCAAAAATATTGCTTTCAAATTCAATTACTTTCTTTTGTGCTTCCATCTGAAGCCCGGCTTTTTTTAGTCTTTCAATAAAAACTCTGTGCTCTTCCTGGGCAAAATACTCAACTACTCCTTGTGCAATTTTTTCTCCTATTTCCGGAACTTCTCTCAATTCTTCAAAAGAGGCTTTTGCAAGTGCATCAATATTATTAAAGTGATCTGCAAGTTTTTCAGCAACTGTATTTCCTACATACCTGATCCCGATGCCAAATAAGACATTTTTGAAAGGAACAGTTTTGGATGTTTCTAGGCCTTTTAAAATATTATTAGCTGACTTTTCTCCAAATCTTTCAAGATTGCAAAGTTTTTCAAATGTCAGATCATATAAGTCTGAGGGATCTTTAACCAATCCCTTAGCAAAAAGCTGATCCACTGTCTCTGATCCAATTCCTTCTATATTCAGAGCTTTTCTTTGGATAAAATGTTCAAGTTTACCTTTGATCTGTGGAGGGCATCCTTTCTCATTTGGGCAGTAATGCACCGCTTCTCCCTCTTTTCGGATAAGTGGGGTACCACATTCGGGGCAATTGCTGATGTACTCAATAGGAATACTATTTTCAGGCCTTAAACCCAGGTTTACTCCTGTAATCTTAGGGATTATTTCTCCCCCTTTTTCTACAAATACGGTATCACCAATGCGTAAATCGAGCCTTTTTATTTCATTGGCATTGTGCACTGAAGCTCTCTTTACTTTTGTTCCGGCCAATTGCACAGGTAACAGATTGGCAACAGGAGTAACGGCTCCTGTTCTTCCTACCTGATATTCTATTGATTCAAGTATAGTGCTTGCTGTATCAGCTTTATATTTATATGCTATTGCCCAACGAGGACTTTTGGCTGTATAGCCAAGAATTTCCTGTTGTTTATAATCATTAACTTTTATTACAATACCATCTGTACCAAGCGGAAGTTTAAATCTTTCCCTTTCCCATTTGTTGATATAGCTCATTACCTCTTGAATGTCTTTACAACTTGAATAAGAATCTGATACATTAAAACCCCACTCCTTAATTTTTATTAAAGCTTCATGATGAGATTTTATATCCAGATTCTCTCCCAATAAACCATATACGAAACAGTCCAGTTTTCTTTGAGCTACAACTGTAGAATCTTGCATTTTTATCGTACCAGAGGCCGCATTCCTTGGATTTGCAAGCAGAGGTTCTCCGATGTCTTCCCGCTCTTTATTGATTTTGTTAAAGGAATCCAGAGGAAGAAAGACCTCTCCTCTCACTTCAAAAAGGGGAGGTATATTGTTGCTTTTTATCTTTAAGGGAATGCTTCTGATTGTTTTTACATTGGCAGTAACGTCATCTCCTCGAACTCCGTCTCCTCTGGTAGTGGCCTGTTTGAGAATTCCATTTTCATAAGTTATACTCATTGCCACTCCATCAAATTTAAGCTCGGCTATGTATTCGAAATTTGTACCGATTGCCTTTTTAACCCGATTGTCAAATTCTATAAGCTCTTCCTCAGAGTAGGTGTTGCTTAAGGAAAGCATAGGGTAAACATGATAAACAGTTTTGAATTCTTTGGTAATAGTACCACCAACCCTTTGGCTGGGAGAATCTTCTTTTTTAAATTTGGGATGTAAATCCTCAAGTTTAATTAACTCTTCTAGTAATTTGTCAAATTCAAAATCAGATATTGCAGAGGTGCTTTGCTGATAATATAAATCATTATAGTAATTGATCTTTTCTGTAAGCTCTTCTATCCGTAGTTTGGCTTCTTCTCTGGTCATCTATTATTAAATGAATTGTTTTTAACTTTTTCTAAGTTATAATTATACAAAAATAAATAAAGATATAGTTTAAAATTTATTGTAATGGGAAATATTAAAATACATGAGCTAATAGAAAATCGTTGGAGTCCAAGAGCATATCAGACCAAGGATGTGGAGAATGAAAAACTTCAAAGAATTTTTGAGGCTTCCAGAAGAGCGCCTTCAGCAATGAACGAACAACCTTGGAGGTATATAGTGGGGGTAAAAAAAGACGGGCAGGTTTGGAGAAGCATTGCAAATAGTTTGAATGAAAGCAACCAGATATGGGCCCAACATGCTCCGGTTCTGATTTTGACTTTGGCCAAAAAACACTATACCCGAAACGGAGCAGAGAATTCCAGTAGGTATTATGATCTCGGGCAGTCTGTTGCATATCTTTCAATTCAGGCTACTAATGAAGGGTTGTTTTTACATCAGATGGGAGGTTTTTCCCAGGAAAAAGCAATAGAAAATTTACAAATTCCGGAGGAATTTGAACCGGTTACTGTAATTGCTTTAGGCTATAAAGGTGATCTCAATTCTTTGCCTCCAAATTTGCAAGAACGTGAAAAACAAATGGTTAATAGGATGCCGCTTAATCAGTTAGTTTTTTCGGAATGGGAAAATAGTTTTTTTGTTTAGGGATGTCACTTAACAAAATTTAAATCCTCCTAGTTATATTTTAAAAGTTCTTTAAATAAAACCATAGGAGGGTAACGATGATTTTCGATATAAAGCATGATGGGAAGAGTCAGAAATTCTTTATCGTTATAAATGGAAAGGAATGCAATCTAAAGTATGAAAAACTTTCCGATCAGATTTATGAGGTCAAGCAAATGTTTGTTCCAAAAAATTTGAGAGGCCAGGGGATTGCAGGTAGAATTGTGGAATTTTCTCTCAATTTTGCCAAAAAAAATTTTATTAAGATAAGAACGTCTTGTTCCTATATTCACAATTTCATAGAAAAAAGAAGAGAGTTTAAGGAGTTGTTGGTCACAACCTCTAAAGAGCCTGCCGTAATTATATAAGCCCGGTTAATCTTCAAATAACATATAACTTCATCCTGATTTTTCGATTCAGAAAATATATATTAGTAATTTCGTTTAGATTACTAAAATATGGATTGAGAAATCCGGATGAAGATGTTTTGGAAAAAGTGTGTAAGAATAATTAAACTGGCCGTAATTTTTTTTCTGGTCAGTACCTTGTTTTCAGTTATAATTTTAAGATTTGTTCCTCCAATTGCAACACCTTTGATGATCATGAGATGTGGTGAGCAGATCTGGAATGGTAAACCTCTAAAGCTTAAAAAGGACTGGGTGCCTTTTGAGGAAATTTCTCCAAATTTAAAAAGAGCGGTAATTGCATCGGAAGACCAGCGTTTTATGGACCATCATGGATTTGACTTTGATGCGATAAAAAAGGCTATGAAGTACAATAAAAAGGGAAAGAAAAAAGTAATAGGAGCAAGTACGATTAGTCAACAGGTTGCAAAGAATGTTTTTCTTTGGCCTTCCAGATCATGGGTGAGAAAAGGATTTGAGGTTTATTTTACTGTTCTTATAGAAATATTCTGGAGTAAGGAAAGGATTCTTGAAGTTTACCTTAACATTGTGGAGCTTGGAAATGGAGTATATGGTGCAGAAGCCGCATCAATATACTATTACAATATCAATGCAAAAAAACTTTCTAAAGATCAGGCGGCATTATTAGCCGCAATACTTCCTAATCCCTTAAAATGGTCTCCGACAAAGCCTTCCATGTATATTTTAAAGAGAAGGAACTGGATCAGACAGAATATGGCAAGAATGGGGAAGGTCGAGTTTTAATGAGAGGCTTAAAATTTATCCCAATAAAAAAGGGCCCGGATATTTATTCGGGCCCTTTTTATGTTTTAATATTAATATCAATCTATTTTTTTCATGACCAAAGCTGTTCTGTTGGTCAGATAAATACTTAAGGACTGGAATTCATCGGTTTCATGTATAAAGTCAGTATCAACTCTTCCAAATCCACCAAATTCCTTTTCATCAGAATTCAAAATGATTTTATACCTGCCCATTTCCGGAGCTCTGAAACGATAACCGAAAATTGAATTTCCAATGCTGAAGTTAAATATAAATATTAAGTTGTTTCTTTCGAAAATGATGACCTTATTAGCGGAGTCCATATTGATTTGTCTTCCGTGTAATGCGGATACAATATGGTTCTCTTTGATACAATGAATCATTGCTTTATCAAAGTTGGCAAGGTACTGATATTTCAGATTTTTACTGTCAACCAACGTCCATTGCCTGCGGGCATATTTGTAACTCCAGTTGTTTCCTTGTCTGGGAAAATCTATCCATTCCGGGTGACCGAATTCATTTCCCATAAAGTTCAGATATCCTTCTCCGCCCAAAGAAATGGTGAACAGACGGATCATCTTATGAAGGGCAATACCTCTGTCGATAACTACATTAGGATCATCAACCAGCATATGAAAGTACATTTCTTTGTCCATAAGCCAGAAGGCAAGTGTTTTGTCACCAACAAGTGCCTGATCATGGGATTCTGCATATGCAATTGTTTTTTCCTTCCATCTCCGGTTGCTTAAAACTGACCACATTTCATTTATATCCCAGTCTTCATCAGATCTTTCCTTTAATATTTTTATCCAATAGTCTGGAATACCCATTGCAAGCCTGTAATCAAAACCAAGTCCGCCTTCTTCTACTGTTCTGCAAAGGCCCGGCATTCCACTTACATCTTCTGCTATGGAAATTGCATTCGGGTTTACTTCTTTTATTAGTTCATTAGCAAGTTGCAGGTAAGTGATGGCATCCCACTCTACATCATTTTTAAAATATTTATCATAATGATCGAAGGATGTGGAGCCATGATGAAAATAAAGCATTGATGTAACACCGTCAAATCTGAACCCGTCGAACTTATATTCTTCAAGCCAGTATTTGACATTACTTAGCAAAAATTGCTTTACTTCCCATTTTCCATAATCAAAGATTTTGGAATCCCATCCTTCGTGATAACCTCTGCCTCCAGAATGGAAATATTGATGATCGGTTCCGTCAAATTCATTTAATCCTTCTGAAAGATTTTTTACTGCGTGAGAATGAACTATGTCCATAATAACAGCTATCCCCAGTTCGTGGGCTTTATTAATCAGATATTTTAAATCTTCCGGATTACCAAAGCGTGAAGAGGCTGCAAAAAAGTTAGATACATGGTAGCCGAAGGACCCGTAGTAAGGGTGTTCCATTACTGCCATTAATTGAATAGAATTGTATCCGTAATCTTTTATTCTTGGAAGGATTTCATCTGCAAATTCAATATAAGTGCCTAGTCCTTCTTTTTCCTGAGCCATTCCTACGTGAGCTTCGTAGATAATTGGTTCTTTGAGCACATCCTGAAGGTTCAGGTTATATGGCCCCCACTGGAATGGTGAAGGCTCAAACCAAAGCTGTCCGCTAAAATCATAAGTCTGAGGATCCTGAATGACCTTTTGTATATATGCAGGAATCCTGTCCATAGCGCCATTATTGGCTACGACATGAACTTTAATTCTGCTTCCATGAACAAAAGTATCTTTATATTGATCATAAGGAAGAAATATTTCCCAGTCCCCTCTGGGATTTCTGGTAAGAGAATGAGAACCTCTGTTCCATTGATTAAAATCACCAGTTAAGAATAATTGGTGAGCTTTAGGTGCCCATTCTCTGTACCACCATCCATTTTTTTCATTATCAAAGTTAACCCCATAGTATTTATGAGCATCAGCAAAATTGCTAAGACTTCCATAAGCCTTTTGAATTTCACTAAGAGCTTTATGATAACGTTCAAGACGAGCTTCAACATCATCATTATAGGGTTCCAACCAGGGATCATCCTGGATAAGAGGCAGTTTTTCTTTTTCCTTCACTGTCATTTAAAAAAGTTATGTTAGCTTAATAATACACGCTATAACTCTAATTTAAAAATTATTGTTTAGAGAATTTGATAACTTCTTTAATCAATAATTTATCAATCAGTAGTAATTAACTCATCTTCTGTAGTGCCAATTCTCGCAATAAGGATATTTTGAGCGCCTGAATATGCTACTAATGGCTTCTTATGAAGATTAATTGACTTTCGGATATATCGGATATCTACCTTTTTTGTTGTCTCTTTATCCACGGTTTTTACACTGTCCGCATTTAGAGAGTCTTTTGGAGTTGGGTCTGGTATTGATCTTGAACTTAATGTGTCTGTTTTTTTCTCAGGCAGCGGCCTGTTCATTTTATCTGTTTGTCCATTGTAAGGACTGCAGGCAAATACATTTCCCAAAAAGAAAATTAAAATGATGATATTCAGTTTAATATGTGACATAATTCCCTCCTTGAAATGGTGCTGTATAAGATTAAAACAAAAACTATGCAGTTTGTTTAATCAAAACGGGAATCGAAAAATGCAAGTTGGATTTAACTAATATTTAATTAGGAAAATCAGTAAGTTATGTTAAGAGTTATGAAATAAACAGAGAAAAAAATTATTCTAAATCTTCAGATAAATTATTTATATGAAGCTCATTTACTGAAAGTGTTTCTGAATCTACGTCCATTACAAATGATTTGAGTTTACCATCTTGTTGCTTAAATCGGATGAGACAGCGCTGGTTTGTTTCCCATTCAAAATTGACTGTTTTTTCATTCAGATCAGTAGCATAAATTTCTGCTGAAGGAGCTTCTGAAAATTCCATTCCTTTCAACCCAAATCGGACTGTAAATGGATCTACGAGGTTAGGCTTTATTCCTGAAATAAAAATGGAGAGTGAGCCATCAGGGGAGGAGGAATATATGCTCATTTCTTTCTTGCTTGTGCACGAAAAAAGCACTAGTGAGAACAGGCAAGAAATAACAATATGTTTCATTTAAGGAAGTGTCTGAATTGATAATCAAACCTAAATAAAATGGGAGTTAAACACAAGAATATCATTAAAAAAAAGATAAACATATCACTTACTGTCAATGATTAAAAGCATAGTCTAATTAGAAATACCAAACATCACACTAAAGATAACTTCATCCGGATTTTATTTTATCATCCAAGACTGTATCTTTAAATTTCAGAGATGAAAATGAACTTATTGGACTTAAACCTAATTTAAATTCAAGTGCTATGAAAAAGATATCGTGGTTATTGTTTTTTCCGGTCTTCCTTTTTTTGTTAAGCTTCAAGCCAAAGGAAATGACTTTGGAAACTAACAAAAGGATTTATGAAGCAGCACCGGATTTTACCCTTACTGATATTGATGGTAAGAAAGTTTCATTGAGCGACTTCAAAGGTAAGGTAGTTTACATGGATATCTGGGCTACCTGGTGTGGTCCATGCATGAATGCAATTGCGCTATCGCATGAACCTAAACAGGAATTTCTGGAAAATCCTGATGTTGTTTTTTTATATATTTCTATAGACCGGGAAAAAGATAAATGGAAAAAGGTCGTTAAGAGAAAAGGAATTGAAGGAATTCACGTTCATTCTTATGAAGGAAATGAGAGTTCAATTCTAGCCAAATATGGAGTTGTATCTATTCCGCGCTTTATTTTGATCGATAAAAACGGAAATATAGCGGATCCGAATGCAAAAGCTCCTTTCGAAGATGGATGGTCTGAGGATATGAAAAAATTACTTGCACAATAATATTGGTATTGACTAAAAGACATTTTAAATTGGGTTCTTTTTAGAACCCTTTTTTGTATGATTAGCTTTAAAGACAAAAAGATTAAATTCCTTTGGGTAGGATTCTGGAGTTTTGCTTTGTTCATTGCATTATTCATTTTTTCTATATCCATAAACCTGTTTGATTTATTTGGTAAAATTCCTTCACTAGAAATTCTTGAAAATCCTAAAAGTGACCTTTCTTCAGAAGTTTACACTGAAGACAATGTACTGATGGGTAAATATTTTAAGTATAACAGATCTAATGCAGATTACAGTGATTTGCCTGTTGATTTGGTTAATGCCTTGATAGCTACCGAGGATGTTCGTTTTTACAGACATTCAGGAGTAGATTTTAAAGGTACTTTTGCTATTTTTCTCTATGCTGTTACAATGCAGAAAAGGGGATCTAGCACCTTAAGTCAGCAGTTAGCCAAAAATCTTTTTCAGATGAGGCAGTCCAAAGAATATCAGGGACCTCTTAGCAAATTTATGCCTGTGGTTAAATTCAAGGAAATAATCACTGCTATCAGACTTGAAAGAGCTTATACAAAAAAAGAAATTCTCAATATGTATCTGAACACGGTAGAGTTCGGGAATGGAACATATGGAATCACATCTGCAGCTAAAAAATATTTTAATAAGAAAACATCTAAACTTAATACTGAAGAAGCTGCTTTGCTTATAGGCTTGCTTAAAGGACCAAGTGTTTATGATCCTATCAGAAAAGAGGAAAAAGCATTAAAAAGAAGAAATACGGTTTTAGGGCAGATGGTAAAATATAATTACTTAAGTAAGGATCAGTTTGAAAAGCTTAAGCTGAAACCTCTTGCTCTGGATATTACTTATGAAAATCAAAATACCGGCCTTGCTCCATACTTCAGAGACTACATAGAAGACTATCTTGTTAACTGGTGTGATGAACATGGTTATAATCTTTATGCTGACGGTTTGAAGATATATACAACCATTAATTCAAAATTACAGACTTATGCAGAAGATGCTGTTTCGAATCATATGAAGGCTCTTCAAAAGGAGTTTTTTGCGGAATGGAAAGGTAAGACTCCCTGGGCAACAAATAAAGTTGATGATAAAAAATTTGTAGAGAGATTTGCAAAAAGGTCTGAAAGGTACCGAGTCTTGAAAGCTGAGTTGGGAGATAATCCGGATGAGATTTTCAAGGAAATGAACAAGAAGGTTAAAATGAAAATCTATACGTTAAATGGAACCAAGGATACAACTATGAGTCCGATGGATTCTGTCAGGTATTACCTTCATTTCCTGCATACCGGAATGGTAAGTATGGATCCTCATAATGGTCAGGTTAAAGCCTGGGTAGGGGATGTTAACTTCAGGTATTTTAAATATGACCATGTTAAAAGAGGGGCAAGACAACCAGGTTCAACCTTTAAACCTCTGCTTTACGCCTATGCAATAGAAGAAAAAGGTTTAACCCCTTGTTCCAAAGTGCTGGATACCCAGGTTCCTTTCACAATGCCCGACGGAAAAGTCTGGATACCCAAAAACAGTAATAATAATTACTCTAATGACTATATGACCTTGCGTCGAGGAATGGCAAGGTCTGTGAATACTATAGCTGCTTATCTGATGAAATTAAGCGGTCCGGATTCTATCGTTGCATTTGCCAAACGTCTTGGTATAACCTCTCAGCTGGAAGCAGTTCCTACACTCGCGCTTGGAACAAGTGACGTGTCAGTTTTTGACATGACTCAGGCTTATTGTGCTTTTGTCAACAATGGCTACAGATTTGAACCATTAATGGTTACCAGAATTGAAGATAAATATGGCAATGTTCTGGAGCAGTTTAGAAATATTCCTCAACAAGTAATCTCTTCTGAAACTGCTGCATCCATGATTTATATGCTCAAAGGATCAGCAGAAGAAGATGGAGGTACTGCCAGAGACCTTGTAAGGAAGTTTAATATTACAAGTGAAGTTGGTGGAAAAACAGGTACTACACAAAACTCTGCAGATGGCTGGTTTATGGGGATATCGCCGGATCTTGTTTCTGGCGTATGGGTTGGTGCTGATGATAAAAATATTCACTTCCCGGACATGAAATTTGGACAGGGAGCAAGAATGGCATTACCTATATGGGGACTATACATGCAAAAAGTTTTTGCAGATAAAAATTTGGGTGTAAAAACGAAATTTGAAATCCCCGAACCTCTCAAGACTTCTTTTGATTGTGAATCTGCTGGCGATGAAGTAGATTCCACTATAGTGGATTTGACTCCTTCCTTTGATTAACATATAGCACCAAACACTTTATTCCTTTGTTTTTTTGATAAGATAAAGGAATAAAGTTATGCCGGAACTACCAGATGTTTCTGTCTTCAAAGATTATTTTGACAAAACTACTTTCAAAAAAAAGATTAAAAGAGTTGAAGTTTTTGAAAAACGTATTATTAAAGGAACCTCAGAAAAAGAACTAAACAACGTCTTAAAGGGCAAGTTTTTTAAAAAATCAGGTAGGTATGGAAAACATCTCTTTGCAGAAATAGATTCTGAAGCGGGCCTGGATATTCATTTCGGAATGACAGGTGATCTTGAACTTATTGATGATCTTTCTAAAATTCCTCCATTTACAAGGTTACTTTTTATTTTTCAGGACGGAGAAGGGTTAGCCTTTGAAGATCAGAGAATATTCGGACATATCAGTCTTGTACATAACTTTGATGATCTGATCTCACGATATCGATTAGGAAAAGATGCTCTGGAAATAACCGCTGAAGAGTTTCAGGAAACAATTCATAAAAGGAAAGGGAAGATCAAATCTCTTCTGATGAATCAGTCTTTGATTTCCGGTCTAGGAAATGTTTATGCAGACGAAATTCTTTTTCAGGCTGGTATTCATCCGGAATCAAAGGGAAGCCGAATCCCTGAGGAAAAAATAAAGAAGTTGTTTTCAACTATGAATAAGGTTTTAAAAACCGCTATAAAATACGCTGCTAAAAGAGAAGATTTCCCATCTAAGTTTTTAATAAATCATAGAAAGAAAAATGAAGATTGTCCGGATAAATGCGGTAAAATCGACATAATTAAAATAAATGGGCGTACTACTTATTTTTGCGGCGCTTGTCAGGAGCTTTTTTAGGTTCCTTTCTTTGAACTATTAAATATTCAAGGTTGCCAAAAACAAAAGTATCCGGATGAGCGATACTTATATCATTAATATTTCCGGACCAGGTTTCTATAATATCATGTTGGGTATTGAAAGGGCCTTTATCGAAGTCAACTGCCCGGATTGTAATCTTATCATTAGGAGTACATAAAAAGTAGTTTGATTGGTATGGTTTATTATATTGAATTACATTTTTTATTTGAGGACTATGGTAAATATAATCATCACCGCACTGAATATCCCAGAAAAGATCAGGAAAACCTGTGCCTCCAAAAGCATAGTCGAACTTGGAAGGATCACATACTTTCGTATTCAGTTTGAATTTTAATACTTCAATAGAAGTATAGATAAGTTCAGGGGCATTAATCTGAAATTTTATTTTCTTAAAAGCTATTGACTTATGTGAAAAATAGTCAATCTCTTTAAGATCACTTTTCAGGCTATCTTGTTTAAAGCGGACAGGAATAGCTTCGACCACCAGGTTAAGTTCGTGTTTTCCTTTCGATAGTTCCAAAGATCGGATCGGAATGGCGCAATTGAAAATTCTATTACCTTCTTTAACAAGCAAAAATTCATCATGCAAGCTCAGGAATTTTTCGGAATAATAGTTGATTGGCGATGTATATCTCTTCAAGCCTGTGCAGGATAAGGAGATATATACGGCTTCAATTCCCTGTGTTTTTAACTCTTTCCAAAATTGATCTGAGGAAGCAATACTGAAATCAACTTGTATAACATTAGACTTCTCATTTGTAAGCGTGTCAATGCTGACGATATTAAATTTAAATCCATTTTCAAGAGAGTCAACTGTGGTATACTTAATACCTGAGTATATCAATTGTGTGGGCACCTGACTGCTATTTGATTCATGATGGGCAGCTTCCTTACAGGAAGGTATTAGAATAATTAAAAATAATGCAATGAGATTGACTAATAAAATTCGTTCCATTGAGTTGTTCACTCCTTTTTTCATTCGTTAATTATATTTTTATACTAATTACATTTGCTAATAATTATATTTTTCAGAAAATAGTACTAAAAAAATTAGCATATGTTGATTTTGTAATGTTTATTTGCTAAAAAACATCGTAAATATGTTAGTCTCTACTAAAAGGGGGTTTAAATTAAAATATTTTTTACGCAAACCTATACCAAATTCAAGTTTCATACTGGTGAATTACCTGTTTGAAGATAATACGGGATTTTTCATTCATGGTGAAAAACTGGTCGAAAATAAAAGCAGTTTAGGCAGAATGATCAATAATGTATTACAGGATATCAATATTTTGATTTAATTAGTAGATATAATTTAAAAGAAACATGACTCTGATAAGTGACAATATTAAGCATTTAAGGAAGCAAAAAGGATTTACTCAGGAACAATTGGCCGAAAAAGTTGGAATAAAAAGGTCATTATTAGGGGCTTATGAAGAGGGGAGAGCAGAGCCTGGTTTATATAACCTTATCATGTTTTCTAAAATATTGGAAGTATCTGTAGACGCCCTCATTAGTGGGGATTTAAAAGATCCTGAAAGCTATAGGCAAATGATGCAGAAAGATATTGAAGCTAAAAAGTTAAGAGTGCTTTCAATTACTGTAGATAAAAATGATAATGAATCAGTTCCTATGGTTCCTCAAAAAGCAGCGGCAGGTTATCTCAATGGATATGCCGACCCTGAATATATTGGGGACCTTCCTAATTTTTATCTTCCGAACTTTAAGAATGGAACGTTCCGTGCTTTTGAAATTTCAGGAGATTCAATGTTGCCGCTTGTCTCTGGTACCATTATCATTGGCCAATATGTCGATAACTGGAATTATGTCAAAGATGATCAGACTTATATTGTCGTGACTTCAAAAGAAGGTATAGTTTACAAAAGAGTGACTAATTACTTAAAAACTAAAGAGGTATTTCTTTTAACATCAGATAACCCGGTTTATTCTTCTTATGAAGTACACCCGGATGATATACTCGAAATATGGGAGGCTAAAGCGTTCATCAGTACTGAGTTTCCAAAGCCCGATATGTCAATTGAGAAGCTAGCGCACATGGTTGTAAACATGAAAGAAGAACTTAAAAACCTGAAGAAGTAAGTTGGGCTTACTTCTTCGATATTTTTTCAAACATTTCGATAAGTTTTGGTACACTTTTATCTTTTTCTGAAAGATTAACTACCCCCTCGTTTGCCTTAAACCAGATTCCTTCTCCTGTATTAATGTAATAACCTTGAGCTTTTCCTGGATTTGGTAGGCTGTTTTCATAAATATATTCAGGTAAATAAATTGCCTGAAGTGTATTTTTCAGGTCTTCCCACTTCAATTGAATAGTCTTTTTCTGATTGTTTTGTTCTATTTCAGCTATAAATTTTCGGGATTTAAATTCAGGTTTAAGATTTATAGCTACAAAGTCCTGAGGGAAATTCTTTATAAAGCTGATCTCTAAATTGCTTTCTTTTCCTGAAGTTTCATAAACAGCCTGTGTTACTTCTTGTATAAAATAAGCCCACTCTTCACTATTCTCAGGTGACCCGGAAATAATTTTAGGTGCTTCAATCAGTACTTTTATGTCTGATTCCTCTTTAACAAATGTTGATTTATTGATTAGGGATTGAATTGGATCAATCCATACAGAACTTAAACTGCCATTCCAGTTGTAATCATCGTTTAAAGTGAATCCTTCATCTAAAATTTCTTCTTCTGTGAGTTCTTCACGTCCAATATATTTAATATTAAATTCAACTTTGAGCAGATTGTTTGCGTTAATAAATTTCAAATTAATGGTGTTGGCGTAAGGGGGATAAAGGTCAGAAGGTGTAAAATTTATTTCAAAACTGTGAAAGTTATTCATATTTGATTTGTTTTTTTAAATTTTATAAATATTTTTCAACGCAAATTAGTACAAACGTAAATAATGAAAGGTTTAAAAAGTATTATCTGTGATACAATATTAGGTGAAACAGGTATTAAGTTGACAGCCAAGGATTTGGGTATTAAGTTCGAAGCTGATGGTGTTATAGTGAAGCTTTGGGATTTCGAAGTGCTTAAAATGGCTATTCATGGGCACAAAGATACAGATACTGCTGAATTTGCTGAAGATTTATTGGATGCTCTTTTTGAAGAATATTATGACTTCAGAGAGAAGGTCATTGAATTAAAGCTAGAAGATTTGAATCAGCGTTGGAGACCTTTGATTATTGAGACAATTACCCCAATCTTAAAGAAGAACAAGGTGAGTCAAGGTGTGTTGGATGTCTTGGATTATGAATTTGTAGATATGGGATATGTAAAAACACCATATTCTAACCCGGATGAAGAGGAATGGGGCTTCCCGATTTTTGCTCTAAGAATAACTGACTTTGAAGATCTGGAATATTTGCATACAATAGATGCTTATTCTGATTTGCAAAAGTTTGATTTTGAGGGGCTTGTTAAAGATTTTCTTAAAAAGATAAGATAGTTTTAAAAGCTGTTAATATTAAATAAACCTGTTCTGGGCAACCAGAACAGGTTTATTTATTGTTTTTAATTGTCATTAGTTTGTCAATTTTTCCTGAAGTGGTGTATTCGAAAGTTTTACAAAATACAATATATCTTGGCACTTCATATTTGGATAATTCTTTTTTTAATAACTGAAGAATTTCTGATTTTTGGGTTTCAATGCCTTCGTAATAAAAGGCCAATGCTTCTCCCAATTTTTCATCAGCATTTTTGCTTAAAAAGAAATTTCCATCATAATTTCTATCTTTTAGAATTGTGTTAATCTTATTTTCTATTGATTCTATCTGAAGTTTTATTCCTCCTGAATTAATAATATTATCAATCCTTCCAAGCCAGGTGAATTCTCTTTCAGAATGAAATTGAACGAGATCGTTAGTAATTATCCATTGATTGTTGGTTACGGTGCCTTTAATTTCCAGACAGCCTCTGGAATCTACTCTTGTCTCTATACCATCAAATACTTTAAAATAATCAGATTGCTCAGGCCCATTTAATAATTTTAACGCTATATGACTTACTGTTTCAGTCATTCCATATGTACTATAAATCGGGACAGTTAAATTCTGAAGTCGGGATTTCAATGATTCTGATACTACTGCCCCACCTACTATGACGGCTTTTAACTTGTTTAATTTTGCTGAACTTTCAGGATTATTTAATATGGTTTCCAGCTGAAGCGGAACTATTGCTGTAAAATCAAATTCAAACTTCTCAGGAATTGATTTAAATGGATCTGAAACAGGAGGGATGATATAAGCATTAAATTTTTCTATCAACGTTCTGACAAGCATCATTTTACCTCCAATCATATTGGTGTTGATGCAAATTAAGGCTCTATCTCCTGACTTCAGTTTAAGCGCTTTTATTGTAGCTCTGGCACTTGCTTCCATCTGTTCTCTGCTTATCTCAATGACTTTGGGTGTTGAAGTGGATCCAGAAGTCTTTAGATAAAAAATATCTTCGTAATTCAACCAGTCCTTTAAAAAAGTAATTGTCGTGGACTCATATTCATCGGAAGTGGTGAAAAGATCCAGCTTTTCTAATTCAATTTTTCGATTATTAAGGTAGACTTCCACGTGATTAAAACTAAAGTTTATAATGGGGTTTTGAAATCCATTCAATCTGGTTTCATCAAGAAAGTAACTTAATTGAAAACGTTTCTTAATGTATGAATTTTAATTTTGAAAGTGGATTAAGGTTTTGACAAATTCTATTTGCCATATTTCTCTTTAATCTGCTGTTTAAAGGAAGTGAATATCCCAGTATTTTTATCTATACATGTTTCTATTTCAAGAATCTTTGATTTACCGGATGATGTTAATAACTCTGGTAGTGCTGTATTTAAAGACTCTCTTTCGTTGCAGTATAAGTATTCAAGATTAAATTCATTTGCAATATTATTAGCCTTAAGATTTTGTTGAGTAATAAAATATTCAGGAGCTTCTTTCAGATTTTTAGGACCATCAATCATGTTAAAGATACCTCCGCCATGATTATTTAATAAAACAATTCTTAAGTTATCTGGCAGGTAATTATTCCAGAAAGCATTTCTATCATAAAAAAAAGCAAGATCTCCAGTCAAAAGAAATACCAGTTTATTAGTGCTTAAAGCATTACCAACAGCGGTGCTGAGGACTCCATCTATTCCACTTGTGCCTCTGTTGGCTCTTACGATAGTTCCTGATTGGATAAAGCTTCCTAAGTAATTTACATACCTCACAGGCATACTGTTTGATAAATGAAGAATATTTTCAGGAGGTAAATTTTTTACGACTTCAAAAGCCGCTTCAAATTCTGAAAACTCTGATTGGAAAGAAAAGAAGTTTTTAAGAAAAGTCAATCCTTTTATATCAATATTAAGCCAGTTGTTCAGCCATTCATCATTTTTAACTGCACCTTTAAATGTATTGAAAAAAGATGTAGGTTCTACAGGAATAATATGTGTAAGACAATGATAGGTATCAGCACCTTCTCCTGATGGATCTATATGCCAATGGTATTTAGGCTTATACTTTCTTAGGAATGATTTCAGACTTTTAGATAATACTGATTGACCAAATGTGATGAGTAAATCTGGTGTAAGTGTTTCGTGTTCCGGTTCTCCCGAAAGTATTACATCAATGTTTTGTATGGAATTCTTACAGCGAATATTAGAAATTGGTTCAGCCCATACAGGAATTTTATGAAAAGCTGTGAATTTAGATACTGCATTATTCAATTCGATATTAGCATTGTTTTGTCCGCTGAGCAATACTACTTTCTCACTTTGGTTAAACAATTGAATAAGTTGCTGCAAGCTTGATGTATCGATTGATGATTGAGCTTTTACTTTTTCTATTATTCTAACAGAAGTATACTTTACTTCATTACTGTTTTTAGGATAAAAAGGCTCACGTAAAGGAATATTGATGTGTACAGGACCCCTAGGGTAGGAGTCTGCTAAGTTAATTGCTTCAGATATAGTTCTTTGAATATGCCAGGATGAATCTGGATTTTGATGATCTGTTGGAAGCTGGAAGAACTTTTTAACATGGTTTCCATATATATATTGCTGTCGGATAGTCTGTCCGTCTTGTTGATCTACCCATTCAGGTGGTCTGTCAGCAGTAAGTATAATTAATGGTATTTGTTGGTAAAAGGCCTCTGCCACGGCAGGGGCATAGTTGAGTGCGGCAGTTCCACTGGTACATAAAAGTCCAACAGGCTTTTGGGTCTCAAGTGATAACCCTAATGCAATAAATGCTGCAGATCTTTCATCTGTAATTGTCCTGCTTGTCAGTTCGGGATGTCTGACTATGGCTACAGTAAGAGGAGCACAGCGAGAACCAGGAGATAAAACAAAGTTTTTTAGACCTTTTTTGGAGCAGATTTCTGCAATATTATAGATTGATTCCACAAATATTAGTGAAGGTTATCAAAGAGTGATTCTAAAGTGTACATTTTATGATTGGTCTCTTCCAATTCATTGGCTGCCACTGAATCTTTTGTAATACCGGCTCCTGCAAAAAAGGAAACTTTCCCTGATTGAATTTTGCAGCATCTGATATTTACATAGACACTAGTTTCGTTATTTATATTGATTGGTCCAAGAAATCCTGTAAATAGCTCTCTGTCATATTTTTCCATTTCTGTTATATAATTCATGGCTGGTTCTTTAGGAGTACCACATACAGCAGAAGTAGGATGAAGAAGTTTTATCATCCTGTATAAAAGATCAGGAAAAGGAACTTCATTGATATTAACAGTAAAATCTGTTCGCAGGTGAAATAGATTGCCAGCCTGAACGGTTCTTGGCCCTTCATCTTCATATTCCCGAAGGCGAATAGACTTGAAGCAATTGATAATATATCTACTTACTATCGCCTGTTCCTCTATCTCTTTTTGAGTCCAGACCACTTCATTAAGTTTCTGAATTCCTGTTGCAGGTTTAGTTGCTGCAAGAGCTATTGTTTTAAATATATTATCCTTGGATACACTTACAAGCAGTTCTGGAGTAGCACCAATCCAAGTGCCCAAGGTCGGATGACTAACCAGGGAAGTGAAAGCCAGAGGATGTTTTTGACAAAGTTGAAGATAGAATTGAAAAGGATTAAATCCTGAGGGAAGTCCTTTCTCTTTGGAACGGGAAAGAACAATTTTTTTAAATTTTTCTTTTTGAATTTCTTCAACAGCTTTTTCTACAAGATTTGTAAATTCCTGAGTTTCTTTTTTATTTGAATTCTTTGAGCTGTATTTGCCCTGATGAAATGAGGTAAACTCATTGTAATGATATTCAAAAGTATCAGCAAGAGTTGAATTTGGAATATTATTTACTTGTATTTCAGATTCTGAAGAGTTGAAATAGATATCAGGCCTTATCAATATAGTTTCTTTTAAGTCGGGGTTGATAAAAGGACTTAAAAGAAATCCGGAGCCGATATTTTCATTAAACTGAACTTTATTAAGAGTTTCAGAAAAGTCAATGATGATGGATACATCATCTCGCCCAGGTTCTTTCCAAACAGCGACAGCAAGTCCAAGGTTAAAAGAAGCAGTGAATAATCGCTCCATTGTTTCTTCAGCCCGATCAAAACTTTGAACAAAGTCAGTGCGGGTACTCAATCCCTTCATCCGATAAATGTGTTTACTTTTTAGGTACGATGGCAACAGTTAGTCTGCTGATACAAACTAACTCTTTTTTTTCATTTTCAATCCTGATATCCCAGATATGCGTGTTTTTACCAAAATGAACGAGAGAAGCTTTTCCATAGACATAGCCGCTTCGAACACTTTTGACGTGATTAGCGTTAATCTCAAGACCAAATGGAGCATACTGCTCAAGATTGACGCAAGATGCTGATCCTATGGATCCAAGTGTTTCAGCAAGTACAACAGAAGCACCTCCGTGCAGAAACCCCATAGGCTGATGGGTACGGTTATCTACTGGCATTCTGCCGATGATATAGTCTGCGCCGACTTCTATGTATTCAATCCCTAAATGCTCCACCATTGTATTTTTGGATAGTTTATTAAGGCCCTGAACCGTAATGTTGGGATTAATCATTATTTTGCAATACTATAATTAGTACAAAAGTAGAACAAAATTGAAAACGAAAAAAATTTACCTTTTAAGACATGGTCAGACAGATTATAATCTGAAAGGAATTGTTCAGGGAAGTGGGGTAGATACAGATCTGAATGAGACTGGTCAGAATCAGGCAAAGGCATTTTATAATTCTTATAAAAATGTTCCTTTTGATAAAATTTATATTTCAGCCTTGAAACGAACCAAACAATCCGTTCAACCATTTATAGATCTGGGAGTTCCTTACGAAATTTTAAAAGGACTAAACGAAATCAACTGGGGTAATAAAGATGGCCAGATGATCAGCGTTGATGAAAATACCCAATATTGGCAGCTTGTAAAAGGATGGAATTCCGGAGATTTTGGGTTGAAAATGGAAGGTGGAGAAAGTCCAAGTGAAGTGGAAAAAAGACTTTTAGAAGCATGGAATCATATTATTTCCAATGAGAAAGAAGAAAATATTTTAATTTGTATGCATGGTAGGGCAATGAGAATATTACTTGCATCTATATTGCACAATGACTTGAGAAAGATGGAAACATTTGAACATCATAATCTTGGCCTATATATTTTGACTTATTCTCAGGATACAGGATTAGTGATAGAAAAATCTAATTGTAAGGAACATCTTAAAAATTTATTTTGTTAAAAAAACTGATATACATATATTTCCAGAACGAACTATTCGTTCGTGTAATGTTTTTCATTCATAAATAGAATTTTTTCGTATTAATGAAGAATAAATTGAAATTATAATACCTAAATACCATAAATGTTAGCAAAAGTAAAATTCATCGACGTTAAGAAAACTGGTTTTTTTTCTACCGTCAGAGAAAGAGTAGACAAATATTTTACAGAGAATAATATCTCGAAAACAGGTAATGCCGCAATGTATTTTAAAACAGTGTTTTTTTTGGGCGGATTAATTCTTTTCTATGGTTTAATTATTTCAAATCAATTCGGACTTATTACAATGTGGGTGCTTAGCGCCCTGCTTGGAATGTTTGCTGCATTTATAGGATTTAATATCTGCCATGATGCCATTCATGGGTCTTATTCTACAAACACAACTCTTAACAAAATTCTCGGTTATTTATTTAATCTAATTGGTGCCAATGCATATTTATGGAGTATTGCACACAATGTGGTGCACCATACATATACCAATATTCACGGTCATGATGAGGATATTGAAATTGCTCCCGGCCTTATCAGATTAAATCCTGAAGAAAAAGCAAATAAAATACAAAGATATCAGCATTATTATGCCTTTTTTCTTTATAGTCTCGCAAGTCTTTCATGGGTACTGAGAAAAGATTATATCAAATTCTTTAAAAAGAATATAGGATCTCATGTAAATGATCATCCGAAGAAGGAATATGTAAAGCTGTTTTTATTTAAGTTTTTATATTACTTGGTATTTATAGTTCTACCTCTTGTATTTGTTGATATAACCTGGTGGCAGTTCATTATCGGATTTTTAACAATGCACTTTGCAGAAGGTCTTGTATTAGGACTTGTATTTCAGCTTGCACATGTTGTTGAATTAACAGAATTTCCTGATCCTAATGATGATGGGAATATTGAAGAGGCTTGGGCTGTACATCAGATGCGTACAACTGCCAATTTTTCAAGAAAAAGTCCAATTGCTGCATTTTTATGCGGTGGATTAAATATGCAAGTGGAGCACCACTTATTTCCTAAAATATGTCATATACACTATCCCGTAATTTCTGAGATAGTTAGAGAAACAGCTATTGAATTCGGTATTCCTTATCATGAATATCCGACATTTGGAGAAGCATTAGTATCACATTTTAAGGTTCTAAAAAGATTTAGCAGACCTGAAATGGAAATATCTGCCTAATAAAATAAGGTTAAATCCCTAAGAAATATAGATTTTAAGAAAAATATCCCCACTCCTGTATATTTTCAGGGTGGGGATAGTACTTTTTGCGTTTTATTTTTAAATTTGGTCCGTTAAAAACTTGTTTTGAAAGGTAGTTAAACCTTATTATTACAGTTTGAAATAAATTTTCTAAGCATTAATTAAACAATTGCATTTAGTACAATGGCTGAAGTGATCAGAATGCCCAAAATGAGTGATACCATGACTGATGGTGTTATTGCTACGTGGCATAAAAAAGTAGGAGACAAAGTAAAGTCCGGAGACGTACTTGCTGAGGTTGAAACTGACAAGGCTACAATGGAGCTGGAATCTTACGAGGATGGTACACTTTTATTTATAGGTGTAAAGGAAAAAGAATCAGCTCCTGTGGATGGAGTAATTGCTATCATTGGAAAAGATGGAGAAAACATCGACGGGCTTTTGAGCAGCGTGGGTAAAGGTGGTGCAACTCCTGCATCTGCTCCTTCAGAAACTAAACCTGAGCCGGCTCCTCAGAAAACAGCAGCTAAAGTGGATACATCAAATATTAATGCTGAGATAATCAGAATGCCCAAAATGAGTGATACCATGACTGAAGGTACCATCGTTGCCTGGCATAAAAAAGTAGGTGATAAAGTTAAATCCGGTGATTTGCTTGCAGAGGTAGCAACTGATAAAGCTACCATGGAGTTGGAATCATACAATGACGGTATATTATTATATGTAGGTGTTAAGGATGGAGAAGCTGTTGTTGTAGACGGGGTCCTTGCTATAATAGGAGAGCAGGGGGCTGATTATCAGACATTGCTTTCAGCTGCAGCATCAGGGACACCTTCTGCAGCACCTGCAGCAAAAGAAGAAAAGAAAGAGAGTACGGCTCTCCAGTCAACAGCGCAAACATCTTCCGTTTCCAGTGGTGATCAGAGACTGAAAGCTTCTCCACTGGCAAGAAAAATTGCAAAAGACAAAGGTATTGATCTGCAGCAGGTTCATGGATCAGGAGAATTTGGTAGAATTGTTAAGAAAGACATAGAAAGCTTTAAAGCTCCTGCAGCAACTCCTGTATCTGCTGAAACAAAAACCGTTTCTGCTCCTGCTTATGTAGGTCAGGAAAGTTTTGAGGAGGTTTCTGTTTCTCAAATGAGAAAAACAATTGCTAAAAGACTCGGCGAAAGTAAATTCGGGGCTCCTCACTTCTATCTGACTATGGAAGTAAACATGGATAAGGCAATCGAGGCAAGAGCAAGCATCAATGAGGTTGCTCCTGTCAAAATTTCTTTCAACGACATGGTAATAAAGGCCACGGCAGCAGCTTTAAGAAAGCATCCGAAAGTAAATTCGTCTTGGTTAGGTGATAAAATAAGATATAATCATCATATCCATATAGGTGTTGCAGTTGCGGTTGAAGAAGGCCTTCTTGTGCCTGTTTTGAAATTTGCTGATAATAAATCATTATCTCAGATAGGAACAGAAGTAAAAGAGCTGGGTGGAAAAGCAAAAAATAAAAAACTGACACCTGCTGAAATGTCTGGAAATACATTTACTATATCGAACCTGGGAATGTTCGGTATAGAAGAATTTACAGCAATTATCAATCCTCCGGATGCCGCAATTCTAGCAGTTGGAGGCATTAAACAACTACCAATCGTTAAAAACGGTGAAATAAAAATAGGTAATGTGATGAAACTTACTCTATCATGCGATCACAGAGCATTGGATGGAGCAGTTGGATCTGCATTCCTTCAAACTCTGAAAGACTTCTTGGAAGATCCGGTTAGAATTCTGGTTTAGTAAAAAATAAAAGAATAAGCCTCTCAACATCCGGGAGGCTTATTTGTTTATAAGAGTGAAGTGTATTTAAATTTTTTAAAGATTTTTAAGTAAATGGAAAAAATTAAATCAACAACTGTAATTTCTGTAATTCATAAAGGTGAAGTTGCTATCGGAGCTGATGGACAGGCAACACTGGGCAATACAATTGCTAAAAGTAATGTTAAGAAAATCAGAAAATTATTTGACGGAAAGATCATTTGTGGCTTTGCCGGAAGCACTGCTGACGCTTTTACATTACTTGAGAGATTGGAAGAAAAGCTGAATTCTTATGGAGGGAATTTGAAAAGAGGGGCAATTGAACTTGCAAAAGACTGGAGGACTGACAGATATCTGAGAAAACTCGAAGCAATGCTAATTGCGGCTGATAAAGATGAAATTCTGATTGTTTCCGGAACTGGCGATGTTATTGAGCCTGACAATCAGATCGCTGCAATTGGTTCGGGGGCAATGTATGCGCAATCTGCAGCACTGGCATTAAAAAAGCACGCACCTCACCTTTCTGCAGAAGAGATTGTTAGAGAAAGTCTGAATATAGCAGGGGATATCTGTATTTATACTAATCATAACTTAATAATAGAGACGATTAAATAATGATTCAAATATTACACAATCCCAGATGTACCAAAAGCAGGCAAGCCTTGGCTATTCTGACAGAATCTGGTGAAAATCCTGAAATAATAGAATATCTGAAAAATCCCCTCACGATAGAGGAGTTACAGGATATCATAGCCAAGCTTAAAATAAAACCTGAGGATTTGGTAAGAAAGAAAGAACCTCTTTTTGTTGAAAATTATAAAGGTAAGTCCTTTACGGATAAGCAATGGATTAAAATTTTATCTGAAAATCCGGTTCTTATTGAACGCCCGATATTAATTAAAGGTAATAAAGCTGTGATTGGAAGGGAAGAAGTAAAAATAAGAGAATTGCTGTAAATTCTTTCATTACCAGGATTCAAATTGAGTTAATATTAATTCCTCAATTTTTACTATATTCAGTAAAAATTGAGTTTAATGATTGTACGCACGGTACTGACAACATTGTGTCTTTTGTCCTATTTCAATAGCGTTGGACAGATTATCCCTCCCGAAAAAAAGAAATTTAATTTAGGAATTTATGATGGAATAGGAGGAGTTAATTTTTCTCCTATTCCAGCAGCTGATATCCAGGTTCTCAACACTACTTTAAGACTGGCGCCTGGGAACGACTATTGGGCGGTTGGGGTTTATCAGGAAATAATGCCATTATCAAAAATATTTTATAATTGGAGATGGATCGTTTCTGCCGGATACGGATCAAGAAAGGAAGAGGGACTTTTTTATGGAGGGGGAGCAACTGTAATTTCTAAAGGAAATTCTCTCATTCTCCTTACGGGTTTAAAAACTTATTTCGGATCCAGATTTTATTCTCAATTTCAGTTAGGATACATGAATACTCACTTTAAAACAGAAAACTTTCCTGATAAACGAGAAAATGGAGTGTATTTCGAATTTGGCCTGGGAGTAAATATTTTCAAAAATTTTAAGAAGAAAGCAGAATAATAGATGAATTTTCTGGGGCATTTATATTTGTCAAGGAGTCTTTCTGATGAAGTTATCGTAGGGAATTTTATTGCGGATGGAATAAGGGGAAAGGAATTAAAAGAGCTATCTCCTGAAGTTTTACCAGGTATAGTGCTTCATAGAAGTATTGATGAATTTACAGATAAGAATGCTTGGGTAAAAAAGAGCAAACAGAGGTTATATACTGAGTATGGAAAATATTCTCCTGTTATTGTTGATATTTTCTATGACCATTTTTTGGCAGTAGAATGGGGAAATTATTATCCTGAAATCTCGCTTAAAGACTTCGCTCAGGCCTCTTATGATTTATTGGAAAGCTATCCTCAATATCTTTCGGACCATATTAAGTTTCTCCTGACCCATATGAGAAACCAAAACTGGCTTTACAATTATTCAGAAATAAAATCACTTGAGAGAACTTTTGAGGGAATGTCAAGGCGGGCAACTTTTCATTCCCGAATGGAGACTGCCTGCAATGCTCTTATTAAGGATTATGATTTGTATAAAGAAGAGTTTAACGCTTTTTTTCCAGAGATTATACAGTTTGTGGAAGAGATGAAGATTCAGTGATAATACTGATTTTTTGAAGGCTTCGAATTTTTTGAGTCAATATTTGTTTTACATCCATACACTTATTTAAACCGGATCTTTCTGATCCAATTTAAATTAACCATTATGGGATTTCTTTTAAACACTTATTTATTCCTTTCCGAATCAAAAGATATCATGGTTGGAAGTTTTATTGGCTCAAATGTAAAACCAGCAAAAGTTGATAATTATGGCTCGGAAATCAGGAAAGGTATTCTCGCAAATCATCTTGTTACTAAATTTAAAAGGTCCCATTCTTTTTATCTTGCAAGTCAGAAACGTTTAAGCCCTAAGTTTTCAAAATATACGGAAGATGTTGTGGATCTCTTGTATGATCATCTTTTAGCATCCACATGGAAAGAAAGATCCGGATATCCATTTCTCGACTTTGTTCAAAATCTTTATCAGGATTTACTGGAATTTCATTCCGTATTTCCCTATAAAATGAATAGACTTTTGCCTTTCATAATTTCTAATAATCTGTTTGGTCTCCTTGAAACTATGAATGGCGTTCATAAATACATAAAACTAATGGCCAAAAGAGATACTTTAAAGGGAAATTTCGAATATGCCCTTACAGATTTTCTTGAAAGCTATGTGGAATTCAGAAAAGATTTTACTATTGTTCTAAAGGATTTGACTGAATTTGTCCAAACTGGTTGTAAAAATATTCTTGAGGAAAATTCTCAAGTTAAAACTCCCAGGATTATCAGAACTTATAAGTAAGGGCCACAATTCCTGTTTGATTGATATATGTTGGTATGATAGAAATATTTGAATCTTTCTTCTTTTTATGAATTTCCGGAATTAAAATTCCTAAGGCAACACCGATCGGAAGGCCAGCAATGATATCAGTTGGGAAATGCTGTCCGTTTTGGTATCTGAAATATCCTACAAGTGCAGGAGGAATTGAGGCTACAGTCCATATAATCCACTCATTTTTCATGTCAGGGTAATAGTCATGAAGAACTTTTGCTGCAAAAAAAGTGGAAGCCGCCGCCGCGGCAGGATGTCCTGCAAAGAATGAGTTTAAAGCGCCTTTCCCCGTCCTTTTTTCCATTTCCACTTCCGCATTATAAACATAAGGTCGTTTTCTTCTGGTCTGACTCACTCCCCAAGTATATATTACACCCATGGCGCCCATAGTTTCCAGATATAGTGTTACTATTTTTAATCCGTCATGCCTTATGTTTTTATCCAGTAGAGTTAAAAACGGAATCGCAATAGAAGTATACAAAGCTGCATCTGAAAAGACTCCTGCATTATTATAATCCCTGCGGGTTGCTCCTCTGTCAAATGCATTAACATCGGCCGGACTTAAAGTCACTACATAAGCACTGTCCAGTCTTGGTTTGGCCCTCAGCTCTTTTAATCCAAGTAAACTAAGGCCACCTGCTACAGGAATTGAAATAACATCAATCGCTCTGACTCTATAAGGGCTGGTCTGTGCGAGGCAAATATTAAAAGTATTAATTAATATAAGGATTGTGGTTAGTGCTACTTTTACCATTTTCAAAAAACTTGCAGTGTTATGATTTAACCTCAGTAGTGTTGAAAATGTTAGTGGAGTATTTATTCTTCTTCAAAATTGATATTCTTTCCTAAAGTTCCTTTCCAACGTTTCCAAAAACTTTCCCTTTCTGTGATGCTGATGAAGTTTTGGACCTGAGCTGTAGAGTCTATGATCTTAGGATCTATTTTGTTGATTTGTTTTAATGTGTCAAATACAATAGGGATATGGGCTACATCAAGTTTAAATTTTTTACCAAACCTTCTTAATAACTTATCCTGATAAGGATCAGTTGCCAGTGCAATTCTTTTAAATCCCATTTTCTGGGCCATCTTATAAGAGTAATAGAGGTTTTCTGTGCTATGCTCAGCTTTGGTTTCTGCAAAAATTTTCTCTTTAGGAATGCCAAGAGCTTCACCATATAATGCCATAATCTTACTTTCAACATAAGGAGTATATACAGCACTTCCGGAATAAATAATATTTTTGGCAATACCTTTTTTATAAAGATATTCAGACCAGTAGACTCTTATTTTCATTACAGGATGCCAGTTGCCATTTTCATATGGATAAGGGATTCCGGGAACAATAATGACATCATATGGCTCTGATTGCATGGCCTGATTAAGGTACCTCTCAGGTTTGCGAGTTGCACAAGAAGTGAGAAGTGCTAAAAAATAAACAAGGCCTAATGGGAAAAAATATTTTTTCATAAAATGAGGAATTAAAATTTACTTATGATTTTACTCAAGTCAAAGCGGCGTCCAGCATAAAATCTGATGTTGCCAAGGTGGTAGTTTATTGACGATTGCTCTGAGTTGTCCATTGAAATATTATCGGTCGTTAAATTGAATCCCGCATAGAACTTACCTCTATTATATCCTGTTGCAAAACGGATTTGGGATCTTAATGCAATTTTTGTTTTGGTGTAAAAATAATCCATGTTTTCTTTTTGACCTTCAAAATTTACCAATGCAATACCTGGAATTGCAGAAAGAGTTATGAAGAAATGCTTTCGGATTACTAAAGTATAGGCATAACCAACTCCTGCTCCAAATGTTAGGGTTTTCCCTTTGATCAAATATGCTCTGTCGGAAAAAGCTGATTCAAGCTGTATGGGTATGATGCTTGAATCTGACCGAAGATTAAAATAGTTTACATAACCACCTAACAAAAGAGATCCAGCTCTTTGCTTTTGAGCTTCATCCTGGATGAATGCTGCACGGTATGAAAAACGACTGGAATTAAGAATATAATAAAAACTACCTCCTAAAGCTATTGTAGAGATATCCGGTCTTTTAGGATAAGGATCAAGTTTTGAATTCCATGAAGGGTTTAGTTCTTTGGCATTTTCAATGTAAAAACCTTTATAAGTCTGAAGGTTCAGGTCAATGATCGTTTTCCTGCCATATCTGCTGGCGTGCAAATCTCTCTGGTATGTTTTACCATACTTATCATTATCATTATTGATGAAAGGGAGATTGAATGCAAGCTCAAGACCGATTTTTTTGTGATAACCTGCAAATCCCATTGCCAGGCTTTGATTAGGTTTATACTTTAAGCTTCTTTTGCTGGTTTTATCGTAAATATTAAAGTTATTGCCTCTGATTATAAATGTTCCTTTTGTTGTAAGTAAATGAGAGTAACTTATAATATAGAGAGTGTCATACTTCGTTTTTTTGCTAGTATGCTCTTGGGAGAAACATAATTGTGTTGACAATAAAATTAATATTAAAGCAACCAGTCTGAAACAGGACATCTGTATGTATTTCTCAATAAAATTTCTCAAAAGATACATATTTCCGTCTTATTTTTTGTATTAAGATTTGAACCAGGGTGGGTATATTGATATGAACGAAGTAAAATTAAACATTATTTAGCTTTCCCTATTTTACTTTGGCTGGCTTTTATTTAAGAGTATTCTTATGAATAAATGAATAAAATTGTCAAATTTAAGTCAGTATAATTGGAGTTATATTTTTCAGAGCAATGAAAATTACCATCAGCGACAATATTATTAAGGATTTTTCAAAAGCTTCTTCCAGGGAGTGGTTGGAAACGAATGGCTTAGGGGGATGGGCGAGCGGATCTTTATCCGGTGCCAATACCAGAAGTTATCATGGAATGTTTGTTGTTGCCACTCATCCACCGGTGGGAAGAATGGTTTTGATTTCAAAACTCGAAGAATTTATTAAGTTTAAAGGAGTAAAATTCGAATTAAGTGCGAATCAATTCCCATCCAATATCTGTGCTACTGGCCTGGAGTATTTTGATAAATATGAGCAGGAGTATTTTCCCGTGTTTCATTATAAAATAGGGGATAATATTGAAATAGTGAAAACGATTGCTGCTATCTATGATGAAAATACAATCGTGGTGACTTATGAAGTAAAGAATGCTGTTGATGAGTTTGAGCTGGAATTAAAACCGTTTATATCTTACAGAGATTATCATGGATTAATTAAAGAGAATAAAAATTTGAGGTGGGAGGCTGTATTTGGTAATGGAGTTCTGAAAATGGATCCATATGAAGGTTTGCCACCTTCCTACATATTTCTTAAAAATTCTAACTTTAAATTCACTCCTGCATGGTTTCTTAATTTTGAATACGGGGAAGAGCAAAACCGAGGTCTACAGTTCTCCGAAGATTTGTTTAGCTATGGAAATTTCAGTGTTAAACTGAAACAGGGAAATAAAATCGGAGTAATTATTTCAGACAAAGATCCTTCAAGAAAAGATCCGTTTAAACTGATTTCCTCTGAAAGGAAACGTAGGGAAAAAATCACAAGAAATATTCCGTTTAAAGATGATCTTTCTCAAAGACTTGCCATTGCTGCAGATCAGTTTGTGGTGAAGAGGGGAAAGAATCTTAAAACAATTATTGCTGGCTACCATTGGTTCTCAGACTGGGGGAGAGATACAATGATTTCACTCCCCGGAATTTGTCTGGTTACAGGTAGGTTCGATGAGGCAAAAAAAATACTTAAAGCATTTGCCAAAAGTATAGATATGGGAATGATTCCCAATAGATTTCCTGATGTAGGGGAAGAACCGGAATACAACACAGTGGATGCTACTTTATGGTTCTTTATTGCAATAAAAAAATATCTTGATTATTCGGGAGATAAAACGTTTGTTCTGAAAGACCTCTATTCTTCTTTGAAAGATATTATTCAATGGCACGATAGAGGTACAAGATATAATATAAAGGTTCAGGAAGATGGTTTACTGTATGCCGGGCAGCATGGGGTTCAGCTTACCTGGATGGATGCAAAAATTGGCAATTGGGTTGTGACACCAAGGGAAGGCAAAGCTGTTGAAATCAATGCTCTTTGGTACAATGCTCTAATGATTCTGGGAGAACTTGCAGATCTCAAGGGTGAACTGAAAGCAAGTCGTCAGTTCTATGAAAGGGCAGGACATATTAAAAACGCTTTCCTTGATACTTTTGTAATAAAAGATCAGGGGTATCTTTATGATTATATTAATCAATATGAACACAACAGTGCAGTAAGGCCTAATATGCTTTTTGCTATCAGTTTACCTTATCCGCTTCTGGATAATGAACTATCAGCTTCAATACTCAAGATAACAGAAGAAAAACTTTTAACTCCGGTTGGATTACGAAGTTTGTCTCCTGATGATCCTCAATACAAAGGCAATTACTCAGGAGATCGGCTTGCAAGAGACGGTGCATATCACCAGGGAACTGTATGGGGATGGCTGATTGGACCATACATAACAGCGAAGGTAAGACTTGAAGGAGATAAAGGAAGACAGGAAGTAGAGCAATGGATACAAAATTTCCAATACCATCTAAGCGAAGCAGCAATAGGCAGCATATCGGAGATATTTGACGGAAATGAACCATATGCTCCTAAAGGTTGTGTTGCTCAGGCCTGGAGTGTTGCGGAACTTCTAAGAGCTTATCTTGAAGATGTGAAAGAGGTCTTTAAAAAGAAATAATAGATTATAAAAAGAAGTTAGTGGCAAACTTGAATACAAAGTTATCACCAAAATGAGGTAATGCATAAGGGCCATATCTCAGGAAGACACCGGCACCTATCCCTAATTTTAACCCGGCTAGATTTATAACAATTACGTTGTTAAGAAAAGACCCTCCCTCCATATATCCTTTCTCCATTGTTTTAAATGGAATCTCCTGATGGTATTCCGGATGATTTAAGCTTCCGATACCGATATTATTGATGATCCATAATGATGGGGTGATGGACTTTGTAATAAATAATTTTCCAAAGTCATGGGAAAAGAATAAACTCGCATATTTGTTGCTCAGAAACTCATTGAACTTCATTGTTTCAAAGCTATTGTGAAATACAACAGACGTGTTTCTGTAACTACCTTTTTGATTATAGAGTTTCATATAAGGAGCATCTCCGGTAATTAAACCTGTCTCAAGTTGTATTCCGGTTTTGCCCAGGAAAAGTATTCTCAATGTTTCCTCTATCTTTAAGGCAAATCGATTATAATTAAAATCTCCGCTTACACCTTTCTTTAGTCCTTTCTGCCAGATAAATGAAATAACTGGGTAGTTAGTAGGTTGAGGATATTTCCTTTTCAATACGTTGAAATATTGTTCACCAAAAGCATATCGAAATCCAAATTTGAATTCTGTGAAATTAAATTTTAAACTGTCAGTTCCCCTATAAACATAATCATAAGTTGGCCTGTGCTGACTGTTATCAAAGGAAACCATCACATCCATATTTTTAAAAGGATGATAAAAGATTGAATTTTCCTGTTCAAATACAAGGTCCAATATTCTTAACCAGAATTTTCTTAAAGCCTCACTGCTGTACTGATATCTGTTGTAAGGATAAAAATTAGCTCCTGCTTCTCTTAAATCATAAGAAAATCTAGCATTAAAGGAAATCGGAACATCGTAAAAGGGTTTATAGGTAAAGTCAGCTCCGTATTTGAATTTTTGATCTCTAATTCCATATCCAATGTAACCTCCATATTTGATTTTATCGGAGTATTTTTCGTTGGTATGCGCTCCGAAACCTATTCTTGTTCCTTCTACTTTGTTAAATGTCAGAAGTCTGTTTACATCTATATCAATTTTTCTGAAAGGAAGTTCTCCATAAAAAACCTTTTCTCCGAATGTGAGAAAATTCTCGATATCTTTTTTATACTTAAAAGATTCAAAGTAAAAATAAGTAATGGAATCAGCATGAGTAAGAGGCTCTTTTCTAGTAGCTTTCCAATACTGCTCTCCTCTTTTGTTTGCGCGCTCAGAGTAATTGAGAATTACTTCATTAAATGATTTTTTATTAAGATAAGCATTGAGATTTACATCAAATATATAAGAGTTACCATTGGCTATATACTTTTCTGTGCCTCTTGAAAAGACTATAACAGTTCTGGTTCTGGAAGGAAACCATACATCTTTCTCATTATGGAATTTATAAGATTGCAATAGGTTTATTTCAACTTTCCCTTCCTCATAAGGAGAAACATTTAAATGCTCTATGGCATACTTGTTTTTATTAATAAAAACAGTGCCTTTCAACCCATCAAAATATCGGTCACTTCGAGGATTAAACTTAACAACATAAACAGTGTCTTTATTCGGATATACTGTATCGATTAAGTTGAAGGCATATCTGTGAAATATATCTTTGTTCAGGGGGCTCGGATAACTTTTGCCTGCAATGTTCAGGTAGTCTTTATATAAAGATGCATTCTGTACCTGATTGGCCTGAACCATCAGCAAGGGGAGATCAATTCCAGAAGATTTAGCGCCGTCCAGCTCTTCTCTCTGGTGTAATTGATCTATAAATTTTTTTTCGCTTGAAGTTTCAATCAGAATGAAATGCTGTTCTTCTTTTAACTTTTTAAATGAAAGAGAAAATTTTTTAAAAATAAGACTTAGAAACTTATTTGATTTCTCAACCTCCGTTGTAGCAAGACTGAATTTATTATAGGTTTTATAACTATAATAACGCATTTTCTCAGGGTTATTCAGATCTTTATGATCCATAACCTTATGAATAATCTCCGGAGCAAAAGGGTCAGAATCCTTTGATATTTCAAAAAAGAGAAACTTATTAAGCTTTACAGAAAGTACGCTGTCAAAAGGAGGATATAACGTAACAGGTCTGTGCATATAGAGATCAAATGTTACCTTCTTTAAAGAGGATATATTTTCAATAAAAAAATTACCATCGATATCTGATAAATAATCAATGGAGTCATTTACTCTAATGTGGACGAAAGGTAGACTGCTCCCTGAAAAGGTTTCTTTTACATATCCTTTTAATGTGTCTGTTTGAGCAAGTAGTATTTGGGATAAAAAAAGCAGGATTATAAAAATCCCTGTGCTTGTTAACTTTTTTAAAAGAACAGGGGAAAAATTTTTCATTTCTGATCAGATAATAGCTTTTTTAAGTGATTTAAGGATTCCTGATTGTTATTTTCTAAAATAGTTCTTTGTAAGCTTTGTTTTTCCCTGGTAGTTAAATGCCAGCTCAAAACCGCTCTTTCAGCGGTTTCCTTCTTTTCAACTTCTTCCGGGTTTATTTTCTTTTCTTTCAATATGCCCCAATATCTAGGTTTGGGGATATATTCGAAATTAACCACATTGATCTTTCCGTTAAACCAGCCATAAGCGCCTTCGATCAGGTTGTCGTTGTTGAAGTCTTGAAGATAATCCCAATTATTATATAAACTTCCAATTGGTGTAAACATTTTTTGAAAAATTGAAGCTTCTGCTTTTTTCTCAATCGGACTATCTTTCTGAGAATCTCTGATACAGACAAAAACAACGCCACTTGTATTCTGACTTATCCATTCTCTGAATACATATAAAAACCTCACCGCATCCCTGATTCCAAAATTGTCAGCAATTCCGGCATCCATTATTTCCATTGCAGGTGAACTGGGAAGTTCTACATTAGGAGTGACATATGGAAAGGTTGCACTCATGCGAACTGCGCTTAAAAATCTCAGATTTTTAGCATCCTGTTTCTCATAGAACCTTTGAAATTCAATTCCTTTGATCTTTTGATTAAGATCTACTTCCTCTGGAGGAGAGGTTGTCATATAACTGCAATGCTGGCTGGAAATGAATAGTTTCCTTCCATCGTTTATGACTGTTGGAGACATAATAATTAAAGGTATAAGAGCATTCTGTTCCGGAATTTTATAGTCACAAACCTTTTTATTAAGCACATGCTCAAGATTGGTATTGAGTTGTTCTTCGAATGCATAACCTCTGTCTTTGAGATATTCATAGTTCCCATAATTGAACTTTTGGAATCGGAAGAAAATGTCGTTTACAACAAGGCTGAAAATGACAGGGTTTAGAACATCTTTGGTAATGTTTTTAAATGCATGATCTGAATATAGATTAATGTTTTCTCCTTGTTTTTTCCTCAGATATAATTCTCTGAAGTAACTAGCACCCACCATTCCTCCAGAGGCACCTGTCATGAGAATGGAATGATCAAGTAATCCTCCGTTAAGTGTGCTGTCTACATATTGTAATGTTCTCGTAGTCCAGGCCGCAGCTCTTTGTCCACCTCCACTGACACAAATAAAGACCATTTTCGGTTTTTCTGGTCCTGAAAATTTATTCTTCCAGTTATTCAGAATGAGAGTAGTTGAATCGGTATCTGTTTTGAAAGTTGATTCATTGCTCAAATCGTTAAGTCTTTCAAGGCTATATTCTGCGGGAGTATTATTGTAATTAATTCCATAGGCCTGATATTTGGAATTGATGATTTCATATTTTACCAGAAAGTTAAAAATTACCAAGGCTGCAACCAGGGCTGTAATTGCCCATCCTCTTAACCAATAAGAGAATGCGCCGGTAAACATAATAAAGATTGAAAAGAAAAGTATCCCACTTGCAGCTGCAGGTATCTGGAAATAAGAGTTATCCCTGAACAGACCAAGAATTATAATGACTATTATAACAAAAATTTCAACAATTACTGCATTCAGGTGATTCTGATCGAATACCTTTAATAGAATTTCCTTATCATAATTTTTGTATGGTTCAACCTTGACGAATTTAAATGGAAAATCCAGATAATGATTTACAATGTATTTATTCTTTTTAGCATTTTTTAATTTCCTTAATACATTGACTCTGTTAATATTAGTCTTCTTTAGCTGCCTGTCAAGGTTAGAAGCCAGCTCCTTGAATATATCCTTATTAGTAGAACTGAAATAAAAGAGCAATAAGAAAAGCGTAATACCGACACCTAAAAGAAAACTAGCTACTTCAAGAAAAATTTGCGTATTAGTCTGAAAACCACTTTTGAACTGAAATCGAACAATATTGATTGAATAAACTATCAGGAAGGCCAGAGGTATTATACTGTTATTCAGGCAGAATTTTGTAAAAGGGCGTGCAACAGTACCAAGGAAGTTAAAACGATAACTGTCAAGAATATAGGTTGTAATATGAAAGGATAAGATAAATATTCCAACGGCTACACCAATTATCAGGAAGCCTTTGTAATTCACCTGATTCATGTATTCCGGATCAAGAAACAAATAAGGGATTCCGAGAATATTTCCAATGTTTGAAGTGACAAAACCAAACAGAATGAACCACAAAGCCAAAAGTATCTGGTTTTTCTTGAAATGATTAATCAAAAGCTGTGCAGGGAAGGAATAATATAGATCCTCCAGAGTCTTATTCTTGCTCATTCTGTTCATGAATACACGATTCCTCCTTACATATACGAAAAAGACAATTTTAAATATTAAAACTTATTAAAACAATTAGATAAATATTAAACGGGGTATTATTTTTTTAGTATCCAGAATTCATAACTTTGTAGCTGATTTACTGAAATGGAAAATATTAGAAACTTTTGCATCATAGCCCATATTGATCACGGAAAAAGTACCCTGGCCGATCGTCTTTTAGAATTCACAAATACCGTAACTAAAAGAGAAATGCAGGCGCAGGTCCTTGATAATATGGATCTTGAGAGAGAAAGAGGAATTACAATTAAGAGTCATGCTATTCAGATGAACTACGTGTACAAAGGAAAAACCTATGTGCTTAATCTGATAGATACACCCGGGCACGTTGACTTTTCTTATGAGGTTTCCAGGTCTATAGCTGCCTGTGAAGGTGTTTTACTTTTAGTTGACGCCTCTCAGGGTATTCAGGCTCAGACTATTTCAAATTTATACCTTGCCTTGGAGCACGATCTTGAAATAATTCCTGTATTAAATAAAATAGACCTTCCTGGCGCTATGCCTGAAGAGGTAAAGGATCAGATGGTAGATCTTGTGGGATGTTCAAGGGAATCAATTATTCCTGCCAGTGGTAAAGACGGAACCGGAGTAGATAAAGTACTTGAAGCAATTGTTGAAAGAATTCCAGCTCCCAAAGGAGATAAAACAGCTCCTTTACAAGCCCTGATTTTTGATTCAGTTTATAATTCGTTCAGAGGTATCGAAGTAATATTCAGAGTTTTAAACGGAACAATCAAAAAAGGAGATAAAGTAAAATTCGTTGCCACAGATACCGTTTATCATGCTGATGAAATCGGTATTTTAAAACTTGAAAAAGAACCACGTACTGTAATTGAGGCAGGTGATGTTGGATATCTTATTTCAGGTATCAAAAGTGCGAAAGAGGTAAAGGTAGGAGATACAATTACAAGCTTTGATAATCCTACAAAAGAAGCCATTGTTGGTTTTGAAGATGTAAAACCAATGGTTTTTGCCGGAGTGTATCCAGTTGAAACCAGTGATTATGAGGATTTAAGAGAGGCTATTGAGAAACTTCAACTGAATGATGCATCCCTTGTTTGGGAACCTGAAACTTCGGCAGCTCTTGGATTTGGCTTCCGTTGTGGTTTTCTTGGAATGCTGCACATGGAAATCATTCAGGAACGTCTTGAAAGAGAATTTGACCAGACTGTAATAACTACTGTTCCTTCCGTGTCATTTCATGCATTCGATAATAAAGGAGAAATGCATGTTGTAAATGCACCTTCTGAAATGCTTGATCCATCTAAGTTGGATCGCATTGAGGAACCTTTTATCAAAGCTCAGATTATAACAAAGTCCGAATACATTGGGGCAATTATGACTCTTTGTATGGAAAAAAGAGGAGTATTAAGAAATCAGGTTTATCTGACAACTGACAGAGTAGAAATGATTTTTGAAATGCCACTCTCTGAAATGGTATTTGATTTCTTCGATAAATTGAAAACCATTTCAAAAGGATATGCTTCACTTGACTATGAATTAATAGGATACAGGGAATCCAACATGGTGAAACTTGATATTCTTCTGAATGGTGATAAAGTAGATGCTCTTTCTGCTATTGTTCACAGAGATAAGGCATATGAATGGGGTAAAAAACTTTGCGAAAAATTAAAAGAGTTACTTCCAAGACAGCAATTTGAGATCGCGATTCAGGCTGCAATAGGTGCTAAAATCATCTCCAGAGAAACGGTAAAAGCATTAAGAAAAGACGTTTTGGCGAAATGTTACGGTGGTGATATTTCCCGTAAGAGAAAGCTTCTCGAAAAACAGAAAAAAGGTAAGAAGAGAATGAGACAGGTGGGTAATGTGGAGATACCTCAGGAGGCATTTATGGCTGTCCTTAAAATTGACTAATATTATTTGTTTCGAATACCAATGAGTGAATTAAAAATGACTACCCAACTGATCGACGGAAAAAAAGTTTCGCTTGAAATAAAACAGGAAATAGCAGTAGCTGTAGAAAATATAAAAAATAACGGAGGTAAAATTCCGCATCTGGCGGCGATACTAGTGGGGGATGATGGGGCAAGTCATACTTATGTTGGTGGCAAGGTTAAAAGCTGTGAAGAGGTAGGTTTCAGATCCACTCTTATTACATACGAATCCAGTGTTTCGGAAGAAACGCTTCTTGCTAAAATTGAAGAAATAAATAATGATACTGAAATTGACGGATTAATTGTACAGCTTCCATTGCCAAAGCATATTTCAGTAGAGAAGGTAACTGAAAGAATTCGTCCGGAAAAGGATGTCGATGGGTTTCACCCTGTAAATATCGGTAGGATGAATAAAGGGCTACCTGCTCATATTTCTGCAACACCCAATGGTATCATGATGCTTTTAAAACGTTATGGAATCAATACTAAAGGGAAACATTGTGTTGTGGTAGGAAGAAGTAATATTGTGGGCTCTCCAATGAGTATCCTTATGGCAAGAGACAGTGAGCCGGGAAATGCGACAGTTACATTATGCCACAAAAATACAGTGGATCTTGCTTCATATACTCGTCAGGCCGATATCATTATTGTTGCAGTGGGTATACCTGGATTGATCAAAGCAGATATGGTAAAGGATGGTGCTGTGATTATCGATGTCGGGACTACCAGGGTGCCTGATGCTTCTAAAAAGGCAGGTTATGCCATAAAAGGAGATGTGGACTTTGAAGCAGTTGCTCCTAAATGCAGCTATATAACTCCGGTTCCTGGCGGGGTAGGTCCAATGACTATTGCTTCTCTTTTATTAAATACACTTGCTTCGGCAAAGGGTGATGTCTATCAAACAAGATCTTAATAAGATATTAGAACATTCAGGTTCCATTCTTCCGGTAATGGAATCTTTTTATACAATTCAGGGAGAAGGCTTTTTCCAGGGACATGCTGCATATTTTATCAGGCTTGCAGGATGTGATGTAGGATGTCACTGGTGTGATGTAAAAGAATCCTGGGAAATAAAAGGACATCCGGTTTATTCCGTTGAAGAAATTGCTCAAGCAGGATCTGCTCATCCTGGAAGAGTAGCTGTAATCACAGGGGGAGAACCATTGATTTATCCCTTAGAACAACTAACAGAGTCATTAAAGAAATTTCAATTCAGAACCCATATTGAAACCAGTGGTGCATATCCACTTTCCGGAAATTGGGACTGGATTTGCCTTTCTCCTAAAAAGTTTAAAGCTCCTCATCAGTCTGTTATTGAAAATACGGACGAACTAAAAATTATCGTTTTTAATAAGTCTGATTTTGATTGGGCAGAGCAATTTGCCAGGCAGGTAAAGCCTGAATGCAAGCTATATCTGCAACCGGAATGGTCCAAACAAAATGAAGTGCTTCCGCTTATTATTGAGTATGTAAAAAGTAATCCTCAATGGAATATTTCGTTACAGATTCACAAGTTCATGAACATTCCTTAATGAATCTATGAAATCAAAGATCTTCTTTTCTTTTCTGTTTCTTCTATTTTTCTCTATATCTGCTACTTTCGGTCAAAACTACAGCTCGACAAATAAAAAAGCCATTAGTCTTTTTCAGGAAGCAGAACAGCTGGTTCGTGTGCGTAAGTTTAACGAAGCTATAAGAGCTCTTCAAGCCTCTCTTGATAAAGATCCGAATTTTGTTGAGGCTCATTATAAGCTTGGCGGCATATTTAAGCTACTTGGAAACTCAGAAGAAGGAAAAAAACATTTTTATAAAGCAGCAGCTATTTTGCCAAATGATAAAAGATTTTATTTCGGATACTTTACTGCAGCTGAATTTTACTTTAATGATGGGGATTATGAATCTGCTAAAAAGTATTTTCAGATGATGTTGGAGCTGAAACCTAATGATAAAAAGATAACTGAAGAAGCTACCCAGCTCATGGCTAAGGTTGAATTTGGAATTAAGGCTAAGCAGAATCCATTGCCGTTTAAACCTGTTATGATGAGTCCTAAGATCAACAGGTTTTATATTCATGGATATCCCGTACTTACTGCCGATCAACAGACAATTATCTATTACAAAAAAGATGGCCTTACTCAGAATGATGACGAGGATATCGTGGTCTCTGATAAAGTAAATGGGGAGTGGTCAGATCCTTACTCTATTTCAACTAATATCAATACAAGGTTTAATGAAGGTGCAGCTTCCTTGTCTGGAGATGGTAAAGTACTTGTGTTTACATCTTGTAATAAGCAGGATGGCTTCGGTTCCTGCGATTTATACATATCCTATAAAAATGGAGAAGCCTGGAGTGAACCAGTGAACCTTGGGGCAAATATCAATTCACCTACCTGGGAATCTGAACCAACAATATCTGCTGATGGCAAAACAATTTATTTTTCATCTCTCAGAAGGGGAGGTTTTGGAAAAGAAGATATCTGGTTCACAAAGATGGATGAAAATGGTGAATGGTCTCCTGCTAAAAACCTTGGAAAACCTGTAAATACCTCAGGAAGAGAAGTCGCCCCTTTTATACATGCCAATGGTAAAAGTCTTTATTTCTCATCCTCCTATCATTTAGGAATGGGAGGTTTGGACATCTTTTCATCTGAAATGACAGACTCTACCTGGTCTGAGCCTGTAAACCTGGGATATCCCCTTAATGGTCCGAGTAATGATGCAACAATATTCATTACCTGTGATAGCAAAAAAGGATTTTATACTGTTTATGAAAAAAAGGATATGCGTATTTCTAAAGCATTTCTTTATGAATTTGATGTTCCAGAGCAAATTCAGGAAAAACACAAGAGTACTTATTCCAAAGGAAAAATATTTGATGCTGTAACTAAAAAGCCACTGGGTGCAAAAATAGAACTTGTTGATCTGAAAAACGGAAAGGTTAGTCAATGGGTAAAATCTGATAGCATTAACGGTGGTTATCTTATTGTATTAACTGAAGGATCAGAGTATGCCTTGCATGTTAGCAAGCCTGGCTATATGTTTAAAAGTGTACATTTTGACTTTAATAATCCGAAAGTATTTGACGCTCTTGCTTTGGATGTTTATCTGGATCCTGTGAAAACAGGTGCAGCTGTCGTTCTGAATAATATATTTTTCACTTCAGGCTCTTTTGCGCTTGAGGAAAAATCAAAAACAGAGCTGAATAAAATCAGTACTTTTTTAAAGCAAAATCCTAAAGTTAATATAGAATTTGGTGGACATACTGACGATGTAGGAGCTGATAAAGACAATCTTACCTTAAGTACAAATAGAGCAAAATCGGTTTTTGATTATTTAGTAAAGTCTGGTGTAGAAGCTACAAGAATGAAGTATAAAGGTTATGGAGAAACAATTCCATTGTTACCAAATACCTCAGATGAAAACAGGCAAATTAACCGAAGGATAGAATTTAAAATATTATAATTCATTCATCATTAAAACTCCGGTAATCCGGAGTTTTTTGTTTTCGGGCAACTCTTAATTAAAATAGGAAGCATATTTCTTTCAACAAATTTATCTGATTGGAAGTCTAGTATATAAGAGCTATAAGTTTTAAAACTTCTATAACTTTTAATATTACTCTATCTATGGAAAAGAAGCAATTGCTATTATCTGCTTATAAATTTATGCAGCTTTCAATTCACATGTCTCAGCTATATGACCGTGAAAGGGAAATCGTCAGATACATTTATGCTTCTTCCAGAGGACATGAGGCTATCCAGATTGCTACAGGACTTCAGTTATTACCTTGTGATTTTGTTACCCCATATTACAGGGACGATAGTTTAATGCTATCCATGGGATTTACTCCCCATGAATTGATGCTTCAGCTCCTTGCTAAAAAGGATGATCCCTTTTCTGCAGGTAGAACTTATTATTGTCATCCAAGCAGCAAAAGAGAAGACAAGCCAATAATCCCACATCAAAGCAGTGCCACTGGTATGCAGGCTATTCCAGCAACAGGTGTTGCTTTGGGAATACAATACTTTGAGAAGATCCAATCTCCTTTGCTAAAAAAAGGACCAGAAAATGAGTCCCCTGTTGTGGTGTGTTCTTTAGGAGATGATAGCATGACAGAAGGAGAAGTAAGTGAGGCATTACAGTTTGCATCTTTAAAACAATTACCAATTTTGTTTCTGGTACAGGACAATAACTGGGGAATTACAGTAACCAGCGAAGAAAGCAGGGCAATGGATGCCTATGATTTTGCAGGCGGTTTTAAAGGACTCAACCGAATACGTATAGACGGAAGTAACTTTGAAGAGTCTTTTGAAGGAATGGCTAAGGCTTTGAATTATGTTCGTTCTAAGAGATGCCCTATCCTTGTGCATGCTAATGTTCCTTTGCTTGGGCATCACAATTCAAATGTCCGTATGGAAGTATACAGAAGCGATGATAATCTTGCAAGACATGCGGTGAATGATCCCGCATTTAAATTGAGACGGCGACTGATTGAGATGGGGGTTTCTGATGATGAGCTGAGGCGATTGGATATGGACGCATTGAATGAAGTTCAGGATAGTTTTGAGAAAGCACAAAAAGCAGATGATCCGGATCCTATAACTGTTCTGGATAATGTTTTTACCCCCACTACAGCCCTTGTTGAGAAAGGTAATCGTACTCCAGTGAATGGCGGCAAGGTTTCTATGGTTGAAAGCGCATTGCACGCCGTAGAAGAGATTATGGAAGGAAACCCTGATTGTATATATTATGGTCAGGATGTTGGAAAAAGACTGGGTGGCATGTTTGGTGAAGCAGCATCACTTGAAAATAAATTTGGTAGTGATCGCGTCTTTAACACTCCAATTCAGGAAGCATTTATAATAGGATCAACAGTAGGTCTTTCTGCAATTGGCGTTAAGCCGATTGTGGAGATTCAATTCGCTGATTATTTATTTCCAGGAATGAATCAACTGGTTACAGAAGTGTCAAAATCATGTTATCTCAGCAATGGAAAATTTCCTGTAAGAACCTTGATAAGAATACCAGTAGGAACAAGTGTAGGAGGAGGACCATATCATTCAGGATGTATAGAATCCATGCTGTTGACAATAAAAGGTATTAAAGTGGTTTATCCCTCAAATGCTGCGGATATTAAGGGATTGATGAAAGCTGCATTTATAGACCCAAACCCGGTTATTATGCTGGAGCATAAGGGACTTTATAGAAGTAAAATTCCCGGAACTCAGGATGCATATATGGTTGAGCCTGAGGCTGACTACATACTTCCACTGGGAAAGGCAAGTCTGGTATTGCAGACTGAAAATCCAGATTGTGTTACTATCATTACTTATGGTCTTGGAGTTTATTGGGCAAAAGAAGCGGCTCAGTTTTTTAAAGATAAAGTTGAAATCATTGACCTCAGGACGTTATATCCCTTGGATGAAGGTTTGATTTTTAAGGCAGTTAAAAGATCGGGAAAATGCTTGTTATTAAGCGAAGCTCCGGTTGAAAATTCATTTATTCAAGCCCTGGCGGGACGAATTCAGAAATCATGTTTTGAATATCTGAAGGCTCCGATCCTAACAATTGGAGCCTTGAATATGCCTGGACTTCCTGTGAGTCTGATTCTGGAGAACGCTGTATTGCCGGATATTCTGAAGATTTCAGAGGGTATAAATGATTTGTTAATTTATGCAAAAAAGAAAGATCTGATAGAAACAAAGTTGCCATAAATTATTCTCATATTCGAGTAAATATTTAGTTGTATTGTCATTCATTTTTGAATAATTTTTACAGTTTAAACTTTTATTTTGGAAGGAGCTTTAAAAGTATTTAAAGCTTTTATACTATTCTCGTGTAAATCAGAGTCAGTTGCTTTACAAACGGATAAAGTAATCAATCTGATATGACATGACATATATAGAGGAATGCCAGGTTCAGATATTCATTCAAATATAAGTTAAACAGCTATGGGGAGGAGAAATTTATGCATATAAAGGACATCCTTACAGGTACCTTTATCAAATTAAAAAATCCGAAAAGGAATTTATGTATCTTGGGTTTCTATAGTTTTATTCCATCTGAAAACTCATTTTAATATGAAAGATGCATTCATTAATGCATCTCAGCATATTTCTTAAGATTCTTCAGACCTTTATCAAAATCTTTTTCTAGTAAATCTTTTACCATAAAACCAAAATATCTCCCCAAAGGATAGTCCAGATTACCTTCATTTTTCCAGGTTACTTTAGTACCGCCTTCAACTGGTTCAATAGTAAAATATACCTCAGATTCAGATTCTATAGGTGTTATCATTGTTAACTTTGAATGGACCATGTTAGGCTTGTTAGTCTCTGTAATGACCATGTAACCTTTACCCGCTTTTTCACCTTCCCAACTATATTTATGACCTGAACGGGATGGTTGCCCTTCTACAATTTTCTTAATTGTTGAATCTCTTTCAGACCAGGGATTCCAATCTTTAAAATCGTTATAATCCGAAATCTCTTTATACAGTTTTTCCGCAGGTTGTTTGATTACGATACTCCTTTGAACTGAATAAGTTTTAGGAAAGAATAATGCACCTGTAAATATTAAAAGCAAAATTCCCAGTAAAATTAGAAGTATAGTTCTGGCTAATTTCATAGAGCTTTATTTTGTGATGAGATTGAAATGCAATAATTAATTTCAAAGTAGTTTGTTCTAAAAAAAGAGATTAAAAAAGCCCTTACCTTTAAATATGATGTCTCCTTAAGCAATCAACTTTTGCAAATCTCATGACCTCTGAAAATTAATCTACAGTAATAATCGCATTTGTTAAGAAATTATTGAATTTGCTTTAGAGCTCTCAATCTATATAATAAAGGAGGATGAGAATAATGCATAAATACATAAGCAGGATGTGGAGTCAGGTTGCTGAGGTTTTTACTTGACAGTTTCTTTAGTGCTTCCTGAAGCGCAATGCTGCTGTATGTAACTGCAGCAAAACGATCCGCTTCATATTCATTTTTCCTCGAAATAATATTCATTAAAAGACCAGTAATGTGTGATATCGGAGTATATAAAATTCCGAAAGCAATTAAATTAATGTGGATTGCCAAATGATCAGCCCCCAAAGCTTCTGATAAATTTTTATTAAAGATGAAGTAGGAGAGAAGGAAAAGCATAAATCCTGTTTGTATGATTCCAAGGATTAGTCCTGTGATAATATGTTTTTTCTTGAAATGTCCGATTTCATGGGCTAATACTGCAACAAGTTCTTCTTTAGAATGATTGTTAATCAGCGTGTCATAAAGCACCACTTTTTTCTTTGGTCCGATACCGGAAAAAAAAGCATTTGCTTTTGAAGATCTTTTGGATCCATCAATGACAAAGATATTGGTTAAAGAGAAGTTGTTTGTTTTGCTATATTCTTCAATGGAATTTCTGAGATCTCCAGCCTCAAGAGGAGTAAGCTTGTTGAAAAGTGGAACAAATATACTGGTATAAAACATATTGATTATGAGCATCACTACAGATAAAATAATCCAGAAGTAAAGCCAGAAACCAGGGCCAATACTGGTAACCATGAAAATAAAAAGCCATATCAGCAAACCGCCCAGCACACCACCAATTAGATATCCTTTTAATTTGTCCAGAACATATGTCTTAATAGTTGTTTTGTTGAATCCGAACTTTTCTTCAATAACAAAAGTCTTATACAATGAAAAAGGAATATTGATAATGTCTGAAACAAAGAAAAGTATGCCAAAGAATACTAAAGCTAACGTGGTTGGATTCTGAAATTTGAAACTTAATTGTTTGTCCAGCCATCCAAAGGTGCCAGTGAGAATAACAATAATAATAAGAAGAAAACTTAATGTGCTGGATAAAAAACTGAAATTGGCATTGGCTTTATAATAATCCTGTGCTTTCTTAAATTCTTCTTCAGAATATATGTCTTTTAATTCTTCAGGCAAATCAGTTTTTTGATGTTTAAGATTTAAATAATCAAAAAACTGTTCAAGTATAAAATCAAAAGAAAGTATGCCTAGAATAATGTATAAAAGACTTCTGGGATCCATCAAAATTAAGTTTTCTGTTATTGAAAATTTTAATAATATATTTTATCGATAAGGTAATTCTTTACATAATCATTCACACCTTCTTCAAGAGTATGAAATGGTTTGGAATAACCTGCGGATTTTAACTTCTCCATTTTTGCTTCAGTAAAATACTGATAAGTGTCACGGATGTCAGCCGGAGTATCTATAAAACTGATATCTTCTTTTTTGCCCATAGCCTTGAAGGTATTTCTGGTCAGATCAAGAAAAGTTCTGGCCTTTCCGCTTCCAAGGTTATAGATACCAGAATGTTTCCTGTCTCTCATAAGGAACATGATAACTTCTACCACATCTTTAACATAAACAAAATCCCTCATTTGTTCACCATCCTTAAATTCAGGATTGTGAGATCTGAAAAGTTTCATCTTGCCACTTCCGCTAATTTGATTGAAGGCATGAAATATAACACTTGCCATTCTGCCTTTGTGATATTCGTTTGGTCCATATACATTGAAGAATTTAAGGCCTGCCCAGAAAAAGGGTTTTTTAGGTTGATTCAGTGCCCAGATGTCAAAATCATTTTTAGAATCACCATAGGGATTTAATGGCTTAAGTTTCGGAATTACCGCTTCGTTATCTTCATATCCAAGTTCTCCTAGTCCATATGTAGCACCAGAAGAGGCGTACACTAGTGGAATTTGGTAGTTAACACATGCTTTCCATATTTTTTGAGAATATTCAACATTGAGTTTATCAAATATTGCTTTGTTAAATTCAGTCGTATCAGTTCGAGCGCCAATATGGAAGATGAATTCTACATGTTCATAGTTTTTATCAAGCCAGTTGAAAAAATCATCTCTATGAACTTTTTCCTGTATCTTTTTTCCCTCCAGGTTTTTATTTTTTTCTTCATTGCTGAAATCATCCACAGCAATAATATAATTGAAGTTTTCAGCATTTAATTTACTGATAAGGCAGCTACCTATAAATCCTGCTGCTCCGGTCACAACCATCATAAAACAAATAGTTTCTTTTTCTAGGGTGAATTTTTAAGAAAGGCTAAATTTACAAAAAAAAGAACGATATAGAGGTTGAAAAAGCTTTATTTGCTATTGATGATTTTTACGTTATCTGTACTCTCAGGATGTAAAACCCATAGAGACAGGGAAGTAAACTCTAATAAATTTCTTAATGCTTCGGGGAGCGAATTACATTTACCAGAAAAAGTTAATCGCGTTCTCGGTCTTTGCCCTTCTTCTACTGAAATTCTTGCAAGTATTTGTCCTGAAAAATTAGTTGGAAGAACACAAAACTGTAATTTCCCTTTATTTATTGAAAAGTTACCTGTAGTAAACAATTATCCCCTTGACTTGGAAGGAGTGATGAAGCTACGTCCTGATTTGGTTTTTACCCTGGAAGGAATAAATTCAGAAGATGATATAAAAAGGATAGAAGCTTTGGGAATACCAGTTTATGTTCAGAATTTTAAAACAGTCGATGAGGTACTTCAAGGGATCAGAAATGTTGGTAAAATTTGTGGTACACAAGTAAAAGCTAATTTACTTGTTGATTCACTTGTCAAGATTAAGGATAGTTTGTTAAATCAAAATGTCGCACAAAAACCTTCTGCAATTAATATCATTTGGAACTCTCCAATATATGTTCATGGATATCATTCTATTATGACTGACAAACTTAGAATTGCAGGGATTAATAATATTATCGACTCTTCATTTAAGAAAACTTCTCCGGAAGTGAGCCGAGAATATCTTTTAGCAAAAAATCCAGATTTCATGTTTTGTGGGTTTAAAGATTATGAAAAGGATTTTTTTAGCCTATATCCGGAATTGAGAAGGATGAATTGTTACAGGAACAAAGCAATCTTTAAGATTACAGAAGATTTACAATCCAGACCCGGACCTCGAATATTAGAAGCTGTCATGGAACTTAAAAGCATCTCGAAAAATGACAGGTAAATTGGTTCTTTTAATATTAATTTTATTAACAATCTTTTTACTTGTCTTTTCCCTAAGTATAGGAACATACAGCATATCCTTTAATGAGTTGAAAGAATGCATCTTTAATTTTGATAGGAATAATGATGTTCATTATGTTTTAGTAAACTTAAGACTTCCGAGAGTTGTTCTTGCTTTTCTGGTTGGATCAGCGCTTGCTTTTAGTGGGTATTTAATACAGATCATGGTAAATAATCCGCTTGCAGATCCATATCTGATGGGAACCGCCTCCGGAGCTTCCCTTGGGGCCAATATTGTTTATTTAGGATTGGTGCCATTTACAATATGGGGATTTCAAATGACTCCTGTATTTGCCTTTGCAGGTGCTGCAGGAGTATCTTTATTGGTTATATTACTGGCTTATGAAAAGGGGCATATAAATCCTGCTAAATTATTGCTTGGAGGGGTTGCATTGTCTTCATTTCTGGTAGCTTTTATCAGTTTATTAATCTTTTTTTCAGATACTGAAAGCAAACTTAAAGCAGTAATATTTTGGAGTATGGGGAGTTTTGAAAGGGCAAGTTGGGATTTTATACCCCTATTAGCTATTACTATAGTTATTTCAAATACTATATTTATATTTTTTCAAAAACATATTAATATATTGCTTCTGGGTGAAAGTCGCTCGTACACTTTAGGATTAAAAGTTGCACAACTCAGATGGTTTATTTTGATTTTTATAAGTTTAAATACCGGATTTGCAGTGGCAACATCTGGCCCGATAGGATTTGTCGGTTTGTTTATTCCTCATTTTGTTAGAGCTTTATTCGGAATTGCCGGAAGATTTAATATTCTTTATTCTTCTTGGTTTGGCGGTTTATTTATTTTAGGATGCGATTATGTTGCGAGATTAGCCTATCCGCCAGCTGGTTTGCCAATCGGAATAATTACTTCGTTTTTGGGAATTCCTTTCTTCGTATATTTGCTCCACAAAAGGAATTATTCCTTTTCCTGAATAATCTGTTAGAATAAGATTTGATGATTTACGTTTCCAGAAAAGAACATTTTAATGCAGCACATAAGCTGTATAATCCTAATTGGTCAGAGGAGAAAAACAAGGAAGTATTTGGGCCTTGTGCAAATTCAAACTGGCATGGACATAATTTTGATTTGACTGTTACAGTGAAAGGAACTCCAGACCCGGACACTGGATTTGTAATCGACCTTAAGAAATTAAGCAAAATCATCCGAACTGAAGTTGTAGAAAAACTTGATCATAAAAATCTTAATCTTGATGTAGATTTCATGCTTGGCAAAATGGCCAGTACAGAAATCCTGGCAATGGAGATTTGGAAAATTCTTGATAAAGAAATTAAATCTATTTCTAAGGCAAGATTGCATTGTATCACTCTTTATGAGACTCCCAGAAACTTTGTTGAATATTATGGAGAGTAAAAGGTTGTCCATATGAAGTATTATGTAATATGTGGTGAAAGGTCAGGAGACCTTCATGCTTCTAATCTCTGCAAAGAAATTATACGACTGGATAATAATGCTCAAATTAGGGGGATTGGCGGGGACTATCTTTCCAATACAGGAATAACTCTATATTCCCATTTTAAAGACATTGCATTTATGGGTTTTTGGGAAGTATTTAAAAATTTAAATGCAATAAATAAGATTCTTGAAAAAACAAAAGCTGATATTCTTTCCTATAAACCAGATGTTCTTATACTGGTTGATTTTGGAGGCTTTAATTTAAAGGTTGCGGCTTTTGCAAAATCCAAAGGAATAAAAGTTTACTATTATATTACCCCTAAAGTATGGGCCTGGAATCAGGGAAGGGCTAATAAAATCAAGAAGGTTGTAGATAAAATGTTTGTCATCCTTCCTTTTGAAAAAGACTTCTATAAAAAGTTTGATTTTAATGTAGACTATGTTGGAAATCCTGTATTTGATGCTGTCGCAAATTTTAAATCAGATCCGGCATTTTTAACTAAACATAACCTGGAAGGAAAACAGCTAATTGCTGTTCTTCCAGGCAGCAGAAAACAGGAAGTAGAATCAACACTACATTATATGGTTTCTGTGCTACCATCTTTTCCTGAGTTTACATTTGTTGTAGCAGGTGTTTCAAATCTTCCTGCCGATTATTATGATAATTTTAAAAGGGAGGGTAGGGTAGCTGTTATATTTGATGAAACGTATGACTTATTATCACATGCCAAAGCAGCTGTTGTAACTTCGGGTACAGCAACGTTGGAAACAGCATTGTTTGAAGTGCCTCAGATTGTAGTTTATAAAACTAGTGCGGTTACTTACAATATTGCTAAATTTCTGATAACTGTTAAGTTTATATCCCTTGTTAATCTTATTGCAGGCTATGAGGTGGTAAAAGAGTTAATTCAATCAGACTTTTCTCCATCTAATTTAATTACAGAATTAAAGAAGATTATATACGGTAAGGAAAGACAAGAACAGTTGAATGGTTATCATAAGATAAAAGAAATTCTTGAAGGTCCGGGAGCATCCAGAAGAGCTGCGGAATTAATGGTGAAATATTTGAATGAAAATTAAGGGAATGATAAATTAATAAAAATAAAAAGGGCTTTTAAAAAGCCCTTTTTATTTCTTATTAATTTAAAACTTATCACTTACAACTTCCTATGCTGCTTTCAATTTATTGAATTTAGATTTTTCAATTTTTTCTACAGCATAATCTCTCGTAATTACAAGTTTTTTAATTTCATCTTGAGATGGCAGTTCAAACATTGCATCAGTCATTACAGCTTCACAAATTGATCTTAAGCCTCTTGCACCTAATTTAAAATTAACAGCTTTCTCAACGATGAAATCCAGTGCTTCTTCCTCAAATTCAATCTCAATATCTTCCATCTTAAACAATTTCTTGTATTGTTTAACGATAGCATTTTTCGGCTGAGTCAAGATCATTCTCAATGTGTCTTTTGAAAGTGGCTCCAGATATGTGAGTACTGGTAGTCGACCAATCAATTCAGGAATTAAACCGAATGTTTTTAAATCCTGAGCTGTAACATATTGAAGTAGGTTTTCTTTATCTACAAAGGTTTGTTCTTTACTTGAGAAACCAAGAGGCTGAGTATTTAATCTGCTCCCTATCATTTTAGAGATACCATCAAAAGCACCACCACAAATGAATAAGATATTTTCGGTGTTTACCGAGATCATTTTTTGATCGGGGTGTTTTCTTCCTCCCTGAGGTGGAACATTTACCTGTGTTCCTTCAAGAAGCTTTAAAAGAGCTTGCTGCACGCCTTCTCCGCTTACATCTCTGGTAATTGAAGGATTGTCGCCTTTACGAGAAATTTTGTCAATTTCATCAATATATACAATACCTCTTTCAGCTGACTCTACATCATAATTAGCAGATTGTAACAGTCTTGTTAAAATGCTTTCAACATCTTCTCCCACGTAACCTGCTTCTGTTAGTACAGTAGCATCTGCAATACAGAAAGGTACCTGGAGTATTTTTGCCAATGTTCTGGCAATATAGGTTTTACCTGTCCCCGTTTCACCTACCATGATGATGTTAGATTTTTCAATCACTACATCATTCTCTTCCTGTTGCTGCATTAACCTTTTATAATGATTATAAACGGCCACAGACATAACCTTTTTGGCTTCGTCTTGTCCCACAACAAACTGATCCAGAAATTTTTTCATTTCTGATGGTTTGATCAAATTGAACTTAGGGACACTGTTTTTATTTTTGGTTTTAACTTCTTCGGAAAGTATCTGTTGAGATTGTGTGATGCATCTGTCACAAATGTGAGCATGTATACCGGATATCATTAATGATACATCTTTCTTAGATCTTCCGCAAAATGAACAGGTGATTTGAGCCATTTTTTTGTTTTTCTTATTCCTTCCTTAATTAAAATATTGGGATATTTTACCTTAAAAATGTAAGGATTTAAAACATCCCAATTTTTAACAAAGGTTTTTAAAATTAAGTTTATTATCGGGTCCTGAATAGAACTTCGTCAACTATGCCGTATTCTTTAGCTTCTGCAGATGTTAACCAGTAATCTCTGTCTGCATGTTTTTCAATAGTTGCATAATCATTACCACTATGATGAACAAGGATATCATAAAGTTCCTTCTTTAATTTAAGAATTTCTCTAGCAGTGATTTCTATGTCAGATGCCTGTCCTTGAACGCCTCCTAGTGGTTGGTGAATCATGATTCTTGAATGTTTTAAAGCTGATCTTTTATTAGCAGCTCCTCCACATAGTAATACAGCCCCCATTGAAGCTGCCAATCCTGTACATATTGTAGCTACGTCAGGATTGATGTATTGCATTGTATCATAAATGCCAAGTCCCGCATATACTGACCCTCCAGGACTGTTGATGTACATAATCACATCTTTGTTTGAATCAGCAGATTCTAGAAACAGTAATTGAGCTACAACAATGTTAGAAACATAGTCATCTATAGCAGTGCCGAGGAAGATAATTCTGTCAGCCATCAGACGTGAAAAAACGTCAATGACAGTAGCTCTCATTTGTCTCTCCTCAACAATATTGGGAGTCATATTATTTATGTATGGAAATGCAGTACTCTCAATTTGTTTAATGTATTGATCCACTACGTTGCTGCCAATATTCTGATCCTTTATGGCGAATTTTCTGAATTCTTCCTTATTTATCATTTTCATTTTTGTTAGTGTTGCACAAATGTAAAAAAAAAGTCCTTTTTACAAAGGACTTTCAAAAACTTTACCAATTAGAAATTATTGTCAAAACGTCAGTCTTGAGCTTCTGCAATCTTTCTGAATTCTTCAACATCTACGCTCTTGTCAGCTATAGAAATTTTTGTTTTTACGGTTTCAATAACCTTTTCGTTAACAAGCTGCTCATACATTTTAACGTAGTTTTTGCCGTTGTCTTGTTTCAGGTAATTGTCTGCAATTTTGTCAAAAGTCTCTTCAAGTTCCGCCCCAAAAGCCATACCTCCAAATTGCTGTTTAACCATTTCTTTTGTCTTTCCAACAATCTCATCGTTCTCAGCTTTAATGTCGTTTTCTTCGCTGATTTTATTCTTTATAAGAGTCCATTTTAACTCTTTAAGATATAAATCAAATTCTTTATCAATCTGCTCCTGAGTTATTTTGCCATTGTTAGAAACCAATAACCATCTTTTCAGGAAGTCTGAAGGTAACTCAATTTGAGTATTATCAACAAAGTGTTTTCTTATCTGATGGTTGATCAATAGATCAGACTCTCTTCCGTAATTTTCTTCTATCGTGCTTTTAAGTTTAGTCATGAATTCTTCTTCAGACTTCACTGCATCTTTACCAAAAACCTTGTCAAAGAACTCTTGATTTAATTCAGCTCCTTCTGATCTGCTGATTTTGGTAACGGTAAGGCTAAAAATTCCTTGTTTTTTCTCAGCATCTTCTAGAGAAAGTCCTGTAGCGTAAGCTATATCGGCTACGTCATCAAAAGTATTCTCAATTTCAAAAGTGACTTTATCGCCTGTTTTTAAACCTACAAACTTAGATAACTCTGATTTTTTAATTTTGTTTGTAGGGATTAAACTCTGAAATTCGAAATCTCCGTTTTCTTCCTTCAGATCGCCATATATAAAATCTCCTTCAGCTGAAACCTCAGGATTAGTAGATTGTCCAAATTGATTTTTAAGATTCTGAAGTGTTTCTTGAACAACCTTATCTTCAATTTTAATGTTGTTTTTTGTGAGCTTTACATTAGGAGACAGATCTAACTTGAATTCTGGTACTAAACCTAAATTATAGTTAAATTCAAAATCTTTTTGGGTGTCCCAGTTAATGTTTTCTGATTTCTCTGAATCAGGAAGTGGTTCACCTATAATCGGAAGTTTGTTTTCTCTGATATATTTTGTGATAGAATCGCTTAATATCTGATTAATCTCTTCAACCAAAATACTTTTTCCATACATTTTTTCAACTAAAGAAGTCGGAACTTTTCCAGGTCTGAAACCCTTTAGTTGGACTTTCTTACTGTACTCTTTCACCTTTTCAGCAACTTTAGGTCTGTAATCAGACTCATTAAGGTTTACTTTTAAGGTTGCATTGGTGGCACTTTGTTTTTCTAATGTAATTTCCACTTTTGTCCGATTTTATTCTATTAACAATAAGGTACCGTGATTAATTTAAAAACCCTCAGAAGGTTAATTCTGAGGGTTTCAGTGCGGATGGAGGGACTCGAACCCCCATGCCTCGCAGCGCTAGATCCTAAGTCTAGTGCGTCTACCAATTTCGCCACATCCGCATTGGTTATCCAAACTTGATTCGCTTTTTTGAACTTTATTTCTGTGCTGTTGTTCAAAATTGCGCAGCAAAGGTAGCAAATAAATTATCTACCATGCAAGAAAATAATTCATTTTTTTTAAGTTTTTTTTCTTTTTGTTGTTAATTATTTGATAGACAGTTTAATATAATTTATAACGTAACGGATTGACTTTCGTAGAACGAAATTACATTGATTTCAAGTTTAAATAAAATAGGTTTTGCGTATTTTTGAGACATGCAGACGGTAGATATTGAAAAGGAAAATAAAGAAATTATTCGCAGGTATAGAAAGTTGTTAAGGCATGCCAAACCCTTCCTGAAAGATGACGATGCGAAAATAATTAAAAAGGCTTTTTTTACTTCTCTTCAGGCTCACAAGGATATGAGACGACGCTCAGGGGAGCCATATATATATCACCCTTTGGCTGTGGCTCAAATCGCAGTGGAAGAAATCGGATTGGGTACTACTTCAATCATTGCAGCTTTGCTTCATGATGTTGTAGAAGATACTCATTTGGAAATAAGTGATATTGAAAGAGATTTTGGTCCAAAGGTAGCCCGGATTATAGATGGACTTACTAAAATTTCGGGAGTCTTTGAACATGGAAGTTCTCAACAAGCTGAAAACTTTCGGAAAATGATCCTTACTCTGTCAGATGATGTCAGGGTTATTTTAATTAAACTGGCCGACCGCCTTCACAATATGCGTACGCTTGGTAGTATGCCCCGTGAAAAACAATTAAAAATTTCCAGTGAAACCATTTATCTGTATGCTCCTTTGGCTCACCGACTTGGTCTGTATGCAATTAAAACGGAACTGGAAGATCTGTACTTGAAATATACCGATCCTGAGGTTTACCGAGGTATTGCAAGAAAGATTAATGAGACAAAAGCTGCAAGAGATAAGTTTATCAAAGACTTTATCGAGCCGCTTCAAACAGCTCTTGATAAATCAAATTTTGACTTTATTGTTAAGGGACGTCCTAAATCCATTTACTCCATTTGGAATAAAATAAGGAAACAAAATACACCCTTTGAAGAGGTTTATGACCTTTTTGCAATTCGAGTTATAATTGATACTCCTTACGAAAATGAAAAAGCCGCATGTTGGAAAGCTTATTCTATCGTCACTGACTTTTATAAGCCGAATCCGGATCGTCTGAGGGACTGGATAAGTACTCCTAAAGCGAACGGCTATGAATCCCTTCATACAACTGTAATGAGTAAATCTGGTCAGTGGGTAGAAGTACAAATTCGTACTAAAAGAATGGACGATATTGCAGAAAAGGGGTATGCCGCTCATTGGAAATATAAAGAAGCTACACAAAGTAAAAGTGAATCAGGATTGGAAGAGTGGATCAAGAAGGTTAGAGAACTGATCGAAACAAATGATTCTTCTGCTCTGGAATTCATGGATGATTTCAGAACCAACCTGTTTCATGAAGAAGTCTTTGTATTTACTCCAAAAGGCGATCTTAAAATTTTACCTCATGGAGCAACTACTCTTGATTTTGCATTTGAAATTCATACTCAGATAGGTATGCATTGCCTTGGAGCCAAAGTGAATCAGAAGCTTGTACCCCTTAGTTACATTCTTAATAATGGAGATCAGGTCGAAATCCTTACTTCAAGCAAACAAAAGCCAAGTGAAGACTGGCTTAAATTTGTTGTTAGTTCCAAAGCGAGAGCCAAGATCAAAGATTGTTTGAAGGAGGAAAAAAAGAAGATTGCTTCAGATGGTAAAGAGATTGTTTTAAGAAAGCTTCACCAAATGAAGCTTGATTTGAATACTGAAACTTTAAATCAGCTTCTGGCCTATTTTAACATGAAATTCCCTTTAGACCTCTATTATGATGTCGCTAAAGGAATTATTGATCCCAAAGAAATTAAAAGATTTCAGGAACCTAAGGAAATTAAAAAGCCAGAAAAGAAAGAAATTGTTGAACCTAAACCTCAAGAACCTAAAAGATCTGGAGATCCCAATGCAGATCTGTTGCTCATTGGTGACGACATGGAAAAAATTGATTACAAACTTGCAAAATGTTGTAATCCAATTCCAGGAGACGATGTGTTTGGGTTTGTTACTGTTAATGAAGGGATTAAGATTCATAGAACAACCTGCCCCAATGCAATTGAATTAATGTCACACTACGGCTATAGGGTAGTAAAAGCCAAATGGACTGCTCAAAAAGAACTGGCATTTCTCACAGGATTGAAAATTACAGGAATGGACAGAGTGGGGATTGTTAATGATATTACGAGAATAATTTCGAATGAGTTAAAAGTAAACATGAGAAGTATCACTATTGAAACTGAGGATGGAATGTTTGAAGGAAGAATCATGTTGTTTGTTCATGACACAAAACACCTTAATAAACTCATTATGAAATTGAAAAAGGTGCAGGATGTAATCACAGTCAATCGTTTTGAATCCTAATTATTTAGGTATTTATTTGTAAATCAGATATATATTTTTAATGCGGTTGAAACTATTAGAGTTTTGACTTGTGATAGAAAAATTTATCTTTGTATCTTTGGAGGCTTTATGCAGCAGGCGAACGAAAATATTTTTAACGAGGTAAGGAAAATATTTACCGCATACCTTGAGAATAAGGGGCTTAGGAAAACCCCGGAAAGATTTGCTATATTAGAGGAGATCTATACCAGAAAAGGACACTTTGATGTTGAATCTCTATACATAAGCATGAAAAACAAGAATTATCGTGTAAGCAGAGCAACTGTCTATAACACCTTGGATATTCTTGTTGAATGTGACTTAGTTAGCAAACATCAGTTTGGTAAAAACCTTGCTCAATACGAAAAATCATTCGGATATCGTCAGCATGATCATTTAATTTGTACTGAATGTCATAAGGTTGTAGAGTTCTGCGATCCAAGAATCTATAATATTCAGACAATGGTTGGCGAATTACTGAACTTTAAAGTTCTACATCATTCCCTGATACTTTATGGGGAATGTAAAAACGCTCAATGCGAAAACAAAAAGGAAATTAAGGAAAAATGAAATACACTTCAGAAGTAAAGCAAAATATCCTGTCAATTCAGCTTCAGGGAGATCTCATCGGAGAAACGAATGGAATGGAATTAGTAGATTTGGTTAATGATAAAATAAACGAATCGATTATTTTGTGCAGCATTGATCTTTCTCAGGTAAGGTATATGAATAGCAGTGGTATCGGAGTTTTAATCACCATTCTGACCAAGTTTAGAAATAAAGGAGGAGAAGTTGTATTGGTAAGCCCTTCAGAGCAAATTAAGAAATTACTCATTATTACCAAGTTGAATGCTATTTTTTTAATAGTTAATTCACAAGAAGAAGCAATTCAAAAACTTATTCAAAAATAAATATTAAACAATAATGGCTGTAGATATTTTGTTGGGACTTCAGTGGGGAGATGAAGGAAAAGGTAAAATAGTAGATTTTATTGCTCCGCGTTATCAGGTAGTTGCTCGTTTTCAAGGTGGGCCAAATGCAGGACATACTCTTGAGTTTGATGGTATTAAGCATGTGCTTCATCAGATTCCATCTGGAATTTTTCATGACTCTATTATAAATATCATCGGTAACGGTGTAGTTTTGGATGCTATCATTTTTAAGAAAGAAATTGATGGTCTGAGAAAATACAACGTTAACTTCAATAAGAATCTTTTCATTTCCAAAAAAGCTCAGTTAATAATTCCTACACATAGGCTATTAGATGCGGCTTCTGAAAATTCCAAAGGCGAAAAGAAAATAGGTTCAACTTTAAAAGGTATAGGTCCGACTTACCAAGACAAAATAGCAAGGCAAGGACTTCGAGTAGGTGACATTATTGCTTCGGATTTTAAAGCTAAATATCAGAAGTTAAGAGATGCTCACAAGACAATTCTAGACTTTTATAAATTTGATTATAGTAATCTTGAAGCTCTTGAAAATGAGTTCTTTGAAGCTATTAATCATTTGAAAACATTTAACTTTGTTGATAGTGAATATTTCATTAATCAGCTTATAGCTGAAAAGAAAACCATTCTTGCTGAAGGAGCTCAAGGATCTCTTCTTGATATAGATTTTGGGTCTTATCCTTTTGTTACCTCATCAAATACAATGGCGGCGGGTGCATGTACTGGTTTAGGTATTGCTCCATCGCACGTAGGAGAAGTTTTGGGAATTTTCAAAGCATATTGTACAAGAGTTGGAGGAGGACCGTTTCCAACTGAATTAGATAATGAGCATGGAGAAACATTAAGAAAGCAGGGGAATGAATTTGGTTCTACAACTGGTCGGCCTAGACGATGTGGGTGGATTGATTTGCCAGCTCTTAAATATGCAATAATGCTCAATGGCGTCACTCAATTATTGATGATGAAGGTCGATGTGCTTAATGCATTTGACGAAATAAAAGTATGTACCCATTATAAATTGAAAGATGGTAGTGTTGTAGATACTCTTCCATTTGATATTGTAGAGACAGATATAACTCCAGTATATAAGACTTTCAAAGGTTGGAATAAATCAATTAATGATTATTCGAATTCAGAAAATCTTCCTCTTGAGCTTAATGAATATATACAGTATATTGAGTCTGAACTTGGGGTGCCCGTTACTTTAATTTCTTTAGGTCCTGATAGAAAGCAAACCATTTTGAGAAATATTATTACTGCTTAGATTATAGAGATATATCAGCAAAGAGCCATTGAGGCTCTTTGCTGAATTTTTTTTAATAGACCCAAGGTCTCTATTTTATTCATTTCATTCCTAGAATAAAAATAATGAAAACTTTACTTTTTCATATTCATCTCCAAATGTGGATAAATAGATCATTTTCTTGCTTGACATCCTAAGAAATATCATTAAGTTTGTAACCCTCGAAAGCTGGAAGGGCTAAAAGATGAGGAGTATTGAAATAATTTAAAATTTATTAGGGACTGAATGAAAAATGTGTTAATTTGGTCTCCCTCAAATTTTAATCATTACTTATTGCAACAAA